>NZ_JBMDIJ010000013.1:0-118618 GCF_057808595.1 Pseudomonas sp. FG98
GTTTTACGACGGCTTCGCCGCCGATCGCGGCTAACAGCCGCTCCCACAAGGTCCGTGTTGTACCTGATAGAAATGTGTAGATACCCATGCAGCGATGAGGCCCACCAACGCAACATCAATAGTTGTACCACTTGAGTTCCAGCATCACCTCGTTCTGCGCCGTCGCCAATTGGCTGAACTCGCGCTTGGCACTCAACCGCAGTCCCAGGCTGTCGCTCAGCTCCCATTGCTGGTTCAGGCTCAGGCTGCGCCGCACTTCGCCGTTGATGAAGTAATCGCCCTTGGCCTCCAGGCTCAGGTTGCCCAGGCCGTTGCGCCACAGCACTCCGGTATTGAACCCGGCCGCCGGGGCGATGAACTGGGCGAAATCGTTGTGATGCTCGACCCGCACCGTGCCCAGGGCGAAGCCGAGCAGGTCGTCGCCCAGCTTCCAGGTGCCGCCGGCGCCGCCGTTGACATGGCTGACCAGCACCTCGTCATCATGCTTTCCGGGCACTCGTTCCAGGCCGCCAGCCACCTGCCATGACCACGGCTTGAGCAGGTCGTTGCGCGGGGTCAGCGAGCGTATGGTCGCCAGGTCCAGGCGCTGCACCTGCCAGTCATTACCTTCGTACTGGCGCAGCTTGAGCTGGAGAATCTCGATCTGTGCGCCCAGCGGGAAGCCGTAGGCGTTGTCGTTGAGGTCGTGGTAGGCCATGCGCAGGCCATATTCGGCGAAGGCGCGGTCCTCGCGGGTGCCGACGCCGAGTTGCCAGGTGCGCGACTCATGGCCGTTCTCCGGCAGGCCGGGACGCTCGATGTCCAATGGCGGCGGCGGGTTGCGGTTGATTGCCCGCAGCAGTTCGAAGCTGCGCCGGGCCTGCTCCGGGTCGCGCTCCTGGCCGGTGGCGCGATAGCGCTCGAGACGGTAGGCGGCGTCCTGCACCAGGGCCTGGCGCGGCGCGGGCAGGGCGGTGAATTCAGGACTTTGCAGCTTGCTGGTATCGGCGGCCAGCGCCAGCACCTGTTGCTGCTCGGCCTTGTCCAGCGGCTCGGCGCGGGCCAGCAACTCGCGTTCCCGCGACGGACGGTAGTCCACCCGTTCCACCAGCCCGGCGTTCTTTACCGCCTTGACCGTGTCGGTGGGAATGGCGGTGAGCGGGAAGTGCGAGGTCAGGTCCAGGCTTGGCCGAGCCACCTGGAGCAGTTCCAGCAAACGGTAGGAGCAGTTTTCATCGAAGAAGAAATAGTCGAAGCGGATCTGCTTGAGCTCCCAGATGTGCTCGACCATGCGCCCGGTTTCCTCGGGCGTGAGGTTCAACTGGTATTCCCACAGGTCGCGGTTTTCCAGGCTGCGGTATTCGGAGAGCTTTTCCTGGTAGGGGACGAAGGCGAACAGGCCCGGATAGCCGCCCATCAGGCCCTTCCAGGCGTAGAGAATGCTGTTGTCGTTGCCTTCGATATAGGCACCGAAATTGACCGCGTAGCTGAGCAGGGCGGTCTGGTTGCTTTGCACGTCGGCCTGGTCGATACGCAGCAGGGTGTGGCCGAACATCGACGACGGGCTGTTCAGGTAGGCGGCCGGGAAGATCAGCACCGCGCTGTGTGGCGCCACGTCCTGGAACCACTCGCGGTATTCGATGCAGTCGGGTGTCGGCAGATCGGTCAGGTGCAGTTGCTCGCGCAGCCAGCGGGTACGGGCGGGGTAGACGCACTGGGCATGCTGGTCGCCCTTGCTGGCTGGCTCGTACAGCGCCTTTACGGTGGCGGCCAGTTCGCGGTCCGGGTGGTGCGCGCCGTCATCGGCGAGAAAGAAGCGCTCGTCGTCGACATAGCTGCGCCAGCCGCCGAGCTTGCCCGTCTCGTAGTGGCCCAGGGCGATCCAGTAGGGATCGGCGGCCAGGCGCTGCAAGCGCGATTCGTCCATGAAAGGTGCGGCGTGCAACGGGGCACAGGCACAGAGCGCCAGGTAGGCGAGGCGTTTGAGCATGTCGGGCGACTACTTCTCGAATGAAGCCGATGGGAGCGATGCAGCAACCCGCCCCGTCCCCGGGGCGGGGTGACACCAGGTCAGATTCAGGCCGGGGTAGCGTACTTGGCCAGGCGAGCATCCGACTTGAGGATGGCGAGGGTGTTGGTGTGGACGTCTTCAGCGGTGGTGTCCGCGGTCTTGAAGATTTCCGAGAAGTGCTGGTGGGTGACGGCGGCGAAGTGCGCGCGGTCTTCAGGGGCTACGCCAAGAACCACGGCGTAGGTGGTCAGGGCTTCGCCCTGGCCCTTGGCCATGTCTTCGGAGAGCTCGTTCATCATGCCGTTCATGGCGAGCCAGGATTTGCCGCCGTAGGTCAGCGCAGCGTTGGTCGAGCAGCCGTTGGTGCCCGAGGTCATGCCGAAGGTGGCGTTGCCCGAGGTGCCGTTGGTGGTGGAAGCGAGGAAGTGGGCAGGCGTACCGCGTTGCCCTTCGAACAGCATGTTGCCCCAACCGCAGTCCGGACCGCCGGGCGCCTGGGCCATGGCGTTGATCGAAACCGCGGTGAACAGAGTACCCAGAAGAATCCGTTTCATAGCTTTGTTCTCTTTTTTGATGTGCAAACCAAAGGTCAGGGTTGTCCGGCATGCTTCAGAGGTAGCTGCCGGATCCGGTCCGGTTATCTACCGGGCCGCGCAGTGTAGAGCTTAGGCACGATTCAACGGTTCCGTGATTAATTGCGAAATATTGCTTTCACATAGGCGATCCATCACGTTTTTCCACCTTGTAGGCAATTGCGCCGAGAGCCTTGCAACACGGGCGCGGGCAGCGCCAGAATGCCGTCATCTGCCCCGCCGAAGTAAGGAAGCCCGATGCCCGATCCTGTCGCTGCGAGCCTGCGTCTTGCGCCCGAAGCCCTGACCCGGCCGTTTTCCGCTGAACAGTTCGCTTTTTCCACAACCAATGATCTGGAGCCATTTCGCGGTGTACTAGGCCAGGAGCGTGCAGTCGAAGCCCTGCAGTTCGGCGTCGCCATGCCGCGTCCGGGATACAACGTATTCGTCATGGGCGAGCCGGGGACCGGCCGCTTCTCGTTCGTCAAACGCTACCTGAAAGCCGAAGGCAAGCGCCTGCAGACCCCGTCCGACTGGGTCTACGTCAACAATTTCGACGAGCCGCGCGAGCCGCGTGCGGTGGAGCTGCCACCGGGCAGCGCGAGTACCTTCATCGCCGACATCGGCAGCCTGATCGACAACCTGGTGGTGACCTTCCCGGCGGTGTTCGAGCACCCGTCCTACCAGCAGAAGAAGAGCGCCATCGACCGCGCCTTCAACCAGCGTTACGACCGTGCCCTCGATGTGATCGAGCGGGCTTCGCTGGAAAAGGACGTGGCCCTGTACCGCGACAGCAGCAACGTCGCCTTCACCCCGATGAGCGACGGCAAGGCCCTCGACGAGGCCGAATTCGCCCAGTTGCCGGAGGCCGAGCGCGAGCGCTTCCACCAGGACATCGCCGATCTTGAAGAGCGCCTGAACGAGGAACTGGCCAGCCTGCCGCAGTGGAAGCGCGAGTCGAACAACCAACTGCGCCAGCTCAACGAAGAAACCATCACCCTGGCCCTGCAACCGCTGCTCGGCCCGCTCTCCGAGAAGTACTCGGAAAACGCTGCGGTATGCGCCTACCTGCAGGCCGTGCAGGTCCACCTGCTGCGCACCGTGGTCGAGCAGCTGGTGGATGACAGCAAGGTCGACGCCGTGGCGCGCAAGATGCTCGAAGAGCAGCTGTCGCCGAGCCTGGTGGTCGGTCACGCCGTCAATGGCGGCGCACCGGTGGTGTTCGAGCCGCACCCGACCTACGACAACCTCTTTGGCCGGATCGAATACAGCACCGACCAGGGCGCGCTGTACACCAACTACCGGCAACTGCGCCCGGGTGCGCTGCACCGCGCCAATGGCGGCTTCCTGATTCTCGAAGCGGAGAAGATGCTCGGCGAGCCCTTCGTCTGGGACGCACTCAAGCGCGCCCTGCAATCGCGCAAGCTGAAGATGGAATCGCCCCTGGGCGAGCTGGGGCGCATCGCCACCGTGACCCTGACGCCGCAGATGATTCCGTTGCAGGTCAAGGTCGTCATTATCGGCGCCCGCCAGCTCTACTACGCGCTGCAGGACCACGATCCGGACTTCCAGGAGATGTTCCGCGTGCTGGTGGATTTCGATGAAGAGATCCCGATGCACGACGAGAGCCTGGAGCAGTTCGCCCAGTTGCTGAAAACCCGCACCAGCGAGGAAGGCATGGCACCGCTGACCGCCGATGCGGTGGCGCGCCTGGCCACCTACAGCGCGCGCCTGGCGGAAAACCAGAAGCGCCTGTCGGCGCGGATCGGCGATCTGTTCCAGTTGGTCAGCGAGGCGGATTTCATCCGTCACCTGGCCAACGATGAAATGACCGATGTCGGCCATATCGAGCGTGCGCTCAAGGCCAAGGCCACGCGCACCGGGCGGGTATCGGCGCGGATTCTCGACGACATGCTCGCCGGGATCATCCTGATCGACACCGAGGGCGCTGCGGTCGGCAAGTGCAACGGGCTGACCGTGCTGGAAGTGGGCGACTCCGCCTTCGGCGTGCCGGCGCGGATTTCCGCCACGGTGTACCCGGGCGGCAGCGGCATCGTCGATATCGAGCGCGAGGTCAACCTCGGTCAGCCGATCCACTCCAAGGGGGTGATGATCCTCACCGGTTACCTGGGCAGCCGGTATGCCCAGGAATTCCCTCTGGCGATTTCGGCGAGCATCGCCCTGGAGCAGTCCTACGGCTATGTCGACGGCGACAGCGCGTCCCTCGGCGAGGCCTGCACGCTGATCTCGGCCTTGTCGAAAACGCCGCTCAAGCAGTGCTTCGCCATCACCGGCTCGATCAACCAGTTCGGTGAAGTGCAGGCGGTGGGCGGGGTCAACGAGAAGATCGAGGGCTTCTTCCGCCTCTGCGAAGCGCGCGGGCTGACCGGTGAGCAGGGGGCGATCATTCCCAAGGCCAACGTCTCGACCCTGATGCTCGACGAGCGCGTGCTGCAGGCCGTGCGCGCAGGGCAGTTCCATGTCTATGCGGTCAGCCAGGCCGACGAGGCGCTGAGCCTGCTGGTGGGCGAGCCGGCCGGTGCGCCGGATGCCGACGGCCAGTTCCCCGAGGGCAGCGTCAACGCCCGGGTGGTGGAGCGCCTGCGGGTGATCGCCGAGATGATCAGCGAGGAAGACTTCAAGGAGGCGGAAAAAGAGCAGGCGGAACAGGCGCTTGCCGAAGTGAAGCCGGCCTGACCCTGTGATGGCGGGCGCCGGGGTGGCATGACCATTCGGCGCCCGTTCGGCCCCGGCAGCTTGTGCCGGCCGGTTTTCTTCTATCCTTCAAAGCATGGATAGTCGTCGGTACAGGATGGAAACAGCCTTGTCGAAGGCTGAACGAGGTTCTTCCGAGGGTCGTCGCCATGCCGCGCAGCCTCAGCCTTACCCGCCAATGCCTGGGTCTGGTGACCCGCATCGAGTGCAGCATTCGTCCCCTGTCCGGTGACAACGGCATGTGGACACTCCTCTTCGCCGCCGGAATGGCCGGCGAACAACCTTCCGCGATCAAGGCCCAGGGGCCGTTCCATGGACCGTTCGTGGCCGAGTCGGTGCTCAACGCCATCGTCGACAGCCTGACCCTCCACGGTTATCAGCTGGCCGATGATCCGCAGATCTGGAGCGTGCACCTGCAGGCGCAGTTGCGCCGGGTAAACGGTCACGCGCATCACTGAAGTGCGCGCCTGATACCTTTCCTTGCCGCCTGCGGCAGCGCGTCGCGGGCTTTTTCCTACACGTTCGGCTGATATACTCCCGCCCGATTTTCCCCGCCTTCAGGTGACTAGCTCAATGGAACGCTTTATCGAAAATGCGATGTACGCCTCGCGCTGGCTGCTCGCACCGATCTACTTTGGATTGTCGCTGGGCTTGCTGGCGCTGGCGCTGAAGTTCTTCCAGGAAATCTTCCACGTTCTGCCAAACGTCTTTGCCCTGGCCGAGGCCGACCTGATCCTGGTGCTGCTGTCGCTGATCGACATGGCCCTGGTCGGCGGCCTGCTGGTGATGGTGATGATCTCCGGCTACGAGAACTTCGTCTCGCAACTGGACATCGACGAAGACAAGGAAAAGCTCAGCTGGCTGGGCAAGATGGACTCCTCTTCGCTGAAGATGAAGGTCGCGGCGTCGATCGTGGCGATCTCCTCGATCCACCTGCTGCGGGTTTTCATGGATGCGCAGAACATCGCCTCCAACTACCTGATGTGGTACGTGATCATCCACATGACCTTCGTGGTCTCGGCCTTTGCCATGGGTTACCTGGACAAGGTCACCAAGCACTGATCGCGGTTCCGCCCGCTTCATCGACCGCCCGTCCGTTGCAAAACGGACGGGCGGTTGCGTTTCTGCCTTGTGCTTTGTAACCGGCTGTACGAAAAATGAGCAGTCAACGTTGCGAGGTATGCCCATGAACCTGCACGAACTGAACACCCAGGCCCGCGCGGGCCGTATCGACGAGCTCAACCTGATCGCCATCGAAGGGGGCGACTATTTGCTGGAGGCCCGCTCCCACGGGCACGCCCATGCGCTCACCGACGTCCGTGGCGGACGCCTGAAAGTGCATTCGGTGGAGGAGGCGCATAACCTGCTCGACGGCCTGCCGGCGATGCGCATGCACCTGGTGCATTGGTCGGTGCAGGACGAAATGTGCGGGATGGCCAGTGTCGTCGAGGAAGACCTCAAGGTGCCGCTGTCCAGCCGTTCCCCCAGGTAGCTGATTCGCTTCGCCGCAGTGTGCTAGGCTGCGAGCCCTTTTCATAAAGGGCGCGGTCGTCAAGCGCCCTGCTGCGGAGCAAGCGAATGTCCGAAATCAACCTGTCTACCGACGAAACCCGCGTCAGCTACGGCATCGGCCGCCAACTGGGCGGTCAACTGCGCGACAACCCGCCACCGGGTGTGAGCCTGGATGCCATCCTGGCCGGCCTGACCGACGCCTTCAATGGCGCTGAAAGCCGCGTCAGCGAAGAAGACCTGTCGGCCAGCTTCCGTGTGATCCGCGAAGTCATGCAGGCCCAGCAGGCTGCCAAGGCTGAAGCCGCTGCTGCTGCCGGCAAGGAATTCCTGGTCGAGAACGCCAAGCGCGAAGGCATCACCACCCTGGCCTCCGGCCTGCAGTACGAAGTGCTGACCGCTGGCGAAGGCGCCAAGCCGACTCGTGAAGACAACGTGCGTACCCACTACCACGGCACCCTGATCGACGGCACTGTCTTCGACAGCTCCTACGATCGTGGCCAGCCGGCCGAATTCCCGGTTGGTGGCGTGATCGCTGGCTGGACCGAAGCCCTGCAACTGATGAATGCCGGCAGCAAATGGCGCCTGTACGTGCCAAGCGAGCTGGCCTACGGCGCCCAGGGCGTCGGCAGCATCCCGCCGCACAGCGTGCTGGTGTTCGACGTCGAGCTGCTGGACGTTCTGTAAGGCTTCAAGCCTCATCGCTGGCAACGCCAGCTCCCACAAGGATCGCGTGCACCGCCAACCTGTGGGAGCCGGCGTTGCCGGCGATGAGGCCTTAAAGACAGTAAAGAAATCAGCTAGAACCCCGTATGCGGGGTGTTCGGGCGCAACGCCCGGGCATAGCAGAACAGGAACAGGTTCCTCACCAGTTCCTTGAGCACGATCGGCTCACTCGAATTCAAACCATTCAGGTCCAGGTCGCCCTGGTCGCGCAGTTCGTCCAGTGCCGCTTCTTCGAGCACGGCACAGACTTCGCCGGTCTCGCGGTGGAGGATGCGCAGGTAGGGGTGGGGGCGGTCAAGCCAGGCGTCGATCAGATAAGTCATGGCTATTCTCCTTGAAAGCGTTCAGTGAGAATAATTCTTATTATCAGAATAGCAAGTGACAATTGGGAATAATTTGCATTTTCTGCCGAGGTGCGCGCCCGTGTCGCAGCGCGCACCTGGAATCAGGCGGGAAATCAGACCTTGCGGACGAACTCCGACTTCAGCTTCATCGGGCCGATGCCGTCGATCTTGCAGTCGATATCGTGGTCGCCGTCGCACAGGCGGATGTTCTTGACCTTGGTGCCGACCTTGACCACCAGCGAGGTGCCCTTGACCTTCAGGTCCTTGATCACGGTGATGGTGTCGCCGTCCTGCAGGACGTTGCCGACCGCGTCCTTCTTCACCACGTCATCGTTGGCCGCCTCGGCGTCGCCGCTGGCCGACCACTCGTGGGCGCACTCGGGGCAGATCAGTTGAGCGCCGTCTTCATAGGTGTATTCGGAATTGCATTTGGGGCAGGGTGGCAAGGTGCTCACTAAATTTCCTCGGGTCGTGCGTGCAGAAAACCCACATTGTATAGGGTTTTGTCCGACAGAGGAAAATCAGGCCCGTCGAGCGACGGGCCGGGCGGGGTCGATCAGTGGGTGCGGGCGACGGCGAATTCGCTGAGTTCAACCAGCGCATCGCGGTATTCGCTGGCCGGCAGCACTTCGAGGCAGGCAATGGCGCGGGCGACGTAGTCGCGGGCCAGGTTGGCGGTGTAGTCCAGGGAGCCCGAGGCTTCCACGGCTTCGCGGATGCGTTCCAGGTCTTCGATCCCGCCTTTCTGGATCGCCTGGCGGACCAGTGCGGCCTGTTCCGGGGTGCCTTCGCGCATGGTGTAGATCAGCGGCAGGGTCGGCTTGCCTTCGGCCAGGTCGTCGCCGACGTTCTTGCCCAGGGTCTGCGCATCGCCCTTGTAGTCGAGCAGGTCGTCGACCAGCTGGAAGGCCACGCCCAGATGGTCGCCGAAGGTGCGCAGGGCCTCGCGCTGTTCTTCGCTGGCACCGGCCAGGGCGGCGGCGCTGTGGGTCGAGGCTTCGAACAGCATCGCGGTCTTGCCGCGGATGACGTCCATGTAGATCTCTTCGGTGGTGCTGGCATCGCGAATCCGCGACAGCTGCAGCACTTCGCCTTCGGCGATGACCCGGGTGGCCTTGGAGAGGATCTGCATGACCGGCATCGAGCCCAGCTCGACCATCATTTCGAAGGAGCGGGAATAAAGGAAGTCGCCCACCAGTACGCTCGGTGCGTTGCCCCACAGGGCATTGGCGGTGGAGCGGCCGCGGCGCATGCCGGACATGTCGACCACGTCGTCATGCAGCAGGGTGGCGGTGTGGAGGAATTCGATGGTGGCGGCCAGCAGGCGCAGGTCGTCGCCTTCGCGGCCCAGGGCCTTGCCGCAGAGCAGTACCAGCAGCGGACGCAGACGCTTGCCGCCGGCCGAGGTAATGTAGTCGCCGATTTTCGATACCAGCGGAACGCGGGAAGTCAGCTGTTTCTTGATGATCTCGTCAACGGCGCTGAAATCGTCCGCTACCGCGCGGTAGAAAGCTTGGGGTTGCATCGGCCACAGGTGCTCCATATAGGTTGCGCGGCATGCTAGGTTGCGGGTCCCGGCCTGTCAAGGCGCCCGGCCCGGCGGCCCGGGGCGCCACTTGCAAGGGCTGGTTGGCTTGCGTACAATCGCGCACCCTACTTCCTGGGCAGCACCTGCCTTACGCAATTGCACCGGGCCGTTCCAGCCTCGTGCAGCCATGCCAGCCAATACTCTTCCTATAAAGCGCTGGGTGAGCAGGATTATCGGAGAAATACCCAATGTCTTACGCAGTAATTGTTACCGGTGGCAAGCAGTACAAAGTCGCCGAAGGTGAATACCTGAAGATCGAAAAACTGGAAGTCGCTACCGGCGAATCCGTTACTTTCGACCGCGTTCTGCTGGTTGCCAATGGCGACGACGTGAACATCGGCGCTCCAGTCGTTGCTGGTGCAAAAGTTGTTGCTGAAGTGATCTCCCAAGGTCGTCACGACAAAGTGCGCATCATCAAGTTCCGCCGCCGTAAGCACCACATGAAGCGTATGGGCCACCGCCAGTGGTTCACCGAGATCAAAATCACCGGTATTCAGGCTTAATTTCCAGCCTAATCCCCCTTCAGGAGAATTGAACTCATGGCACACAAAAAAGCTGGTGGTAGTACCCGTAACGGTCGCGACTCAGAAGCCAAACGCCTTGGCGTGAAGATGTATGGCGGCCAGGCTATCGTTCCAGGCAACATCATCGTCCGTCAGCGCGGCACCCAGTTCCACGCTGGCTACGGCGTTGGCATGGGCAAGGATCACACCTTGTTCGCCAAGATCGCTGGCAAGATCAAGTTCGAAGTAAAAGGCGCCTTCGGTCGTCGTTACGTGAGCGTTGTCGCCGAGTAATCGTGCGATCGCTGGAGAAGCCCTGTCTTGCGACGGGGCTTTTTCGTTTATGGAGTGAGTCTCTTGCAAAGCTGTCCGCATGGGCTGCCGGCGCTGTATTCGCATGACGGGTTAGCCGCGCTCATTTTTGCAAGAGCCTTACGTATCTGGTCACTCAGCTCGTCGATCTGACGAGAGGCGGTTTTGAATGAAGTTTGTTGACGAAGTATCGATCCGGGTCAAAGCCGGTGATGGCGGGAACGGTTGCATGGCCTTCCGCCGCGAAAAATTCATCGAGAACGGTGGTCCCAACGGTGGTGACGGTGGTGATGGCGGTTCGATCTACATGGTCGCCGACGAAAACCTCAACACCCTGGTCGACTACCGCTACACCCGTCATTTCGAAGCCGAGCGTGGCGCAAACGGTGGCAGCACCGACTGCACCGGCAAGAAGGGTGAAGACCTGATCCTGCGTGTTCCGGTGGGCACCACCGTGATCGACGCCAGCACCCAGGAAATCATCGGCGACCTGGTCAAGGCCGGTCAGAAACTGATGGTGGTGCAGGGCGGCTGGCACGGCCTGGGCAACACCCGTTTCAAGTCCAGTACCAACCGTGCGCCACGCCAGACCACCCCAGGCAAGCCGGGCGAGCAGCGTGACCTCAAGCTGGAAATGAAAGTCCTCGCCGACGTCGGTCTGCTGGGCCTGCCAAACGCTGGCAAGAGCACCTTCATCCGTGCCGTTTCCGCCGCCAAGCCGAAGGTCGCCGACTACCCGTTCACCACCCTGGTGCCGAACCTGGGCGTGGTCAGCGTCGACCGCTGGAAAAGCTTCGTCATCGCCGACATTCCCGGCCTGATCGAAGGCGCTTCCGACGGTGCCGGCCTGGGTATCCGCTTCCTCAAGCACCTGGCTCGTACCCGCGTGCTGCTGCACTTGGTCGACCTGGCGCCGCTGGACGAAAGCAGCCCGGCCGATGCCGCTGAAGTGATCGTCAACGAGCTGGAGCGCTTCAGCCCGTCGCTGTGCGAGCGCGAGCGCTGGCTGGTGCTGAACAAGTCGGACATGATCCCGGAAGACGAGCGTGAAGCCCGGGTCAAGGAAGTGGTCGATCGCCTGCAATGGGAAGGCCCGGTCTACCTGATCTCGGCGATCTCCCGCCAGGGCACCGAGCAGATCAGCCACGACCTGATGCGCTACCTCGAAGACCGCGCCGACCGCCTGGCCGCCGACCCGGCCTACGCTGCCGAACTGGCCGACCTCGACCAGCGCATCGAAGACGAGGCCCGCGCTCAGCTGCAGGCCCTGGACGATGCCCGCACCTTGCGCCGCACCGGCGTCAAGAGCGTGGCCGATGCCAGCGATGACGATGATGACTTCTGGGGCGAAGAGGACGACGAAGACGGTCCGGAAATCATTTACGTGCGCGACTGATCCGTTGCAGTACACTGAACGCCGCTTTTTCAAGCGGCGTTTTGTTATCTACAAAATCTACAGAATCCACACAGATCGATAGGTTGGAAGAAGATGCGGAGCAAGGTGACAGGTGCCCAGCGCTGGGTCGTGAAGATTGGCAGTGCCCTGCTGACGGCAGATGGCAAGGGCCTGGATCGCGCGGCGATGGGTGTCTGGGTTGAGCAGATGGTGGCCCTGCGTGAAGCAGGCGTCGAGTTGGTGCTGGTCTCCTCCGGGGCCGTGGCTGCCGGCATGAGCCGTCTGGGCTGGACCAAGCGACCGAGTGCGATGAACGAGTTGCAGGCAGCTGCTTCCATCGGCCAGATGGGCCTGGTGCAGGCCTGGGAATCGAGCTTCGCCGAGCACGGCAAGCACACCGCGCAGATTCTCCTGACCCACGACGACCTGTCCGACCGCAAGCGTTACCTCAACGCTCGCAGCACCCTGCGCACCCTGGTGGAGCTGGGCGTGGTACCGGTGATCAACGAGAACGACACCGTGGTCACCGACGAGATCCGCTTTGGCGACAACGACACCCTGGCGGCTCTGGTGGCCAACCTGGTCGAAGCCGACCTGCTGGTGATCCTCACCGACCGCGACGGCATGTTCGACGCCGACCCGCGCAACAACCCCGAAGCCCAGCTGATCTACGAAGCCCGTGCCGACGATCCGGCGCTGGACGCCGTGGCTGGCGGTACCGGCGGCGCCCTGGGTCGTGGCGGCATGCAGACCAAGCTGCGCGCAGCCCGTCTGGCGGCCCGTTCCGGTGCCCACACCATCATCATCGGTGGGCGTATCGAGCGCGTGCTGGACCGCCTCAAGGCCGGCGAGCGCATCGGCACCCTGCTGTCGCCGGAGCGCGGCATGCTCGCCGCGCGCAAGCAATGGCTGGCTGGCCACCTGCAGACCCGCGGCACCCTGGTGCTGGACGCCGGCGCCGTGCAGGCGCTGCGTGGTGCCAACAAGAGCCTGCTGCCAGTGGGCGTGAAGACCGTACAAGGCAGTTTCCGCCGTGGCGAGATGGTGGTCTGCGTCGGTCCGGACGGTGCCGAAGTGGCCCGTGGCCTGGCCAACTACAGCGCCCTGGAAGCACAGAAAATCATCGGCCAGCCGTCGGATGCCATCGAAAGCCTGCTGGGCTACAGCGCCGAGCCGGAGCTGGTGCACCGCGACAACCTGATTCTGGTCTGAGGAGAGATCCACGTGTTCAAGGGACTGTTTGCCGCCGCTTTGCTGGCGTTGCCGATGCTGGCCTCGGCGGAAGTGGTGGGTGAGGTATCCACGGTGTTCAAGATGTTGGGGCCCAATGACAAGATCGTCGTCGAGGCCTTCGACGATCCCAAGGTCTCGGGCGTGACCTGCTACCTGTCGCGGGCCAAGACCGGCGGCGTGAAAGGTGGCCTGGGCCTGGCCGAGGACCGTGCCGAAGCCTCCATCGCCTGCCGCCAGGTCGGGCCGATTGAATTCAAGGGCACGCTCAAGGATGGCGAGGAAGTGTTCAAGGAGCGTACCTCGCTGGTGTTCAAGACCATGCAGGTAGTGCGCTTCTTCGACAAAACACGCAACACCCTGGTTTACCTGGTGTACAGCGACCGGATCATCGAAGGCAGCCCGCAGAACGCGGTGACGGCGATTCCGATTCTGCCCTGGGCCAAGTGACCAGAGTCTGAAATTTTCAGGGGCTCTCGGGCCCTATCGCCGGCAACGCCGGCTCCCACAGGTTCAGTGTCAACCTCGAAACCTGTGGGAGCCGGCGTTGCCGGCGATGAGGCCCTGAAGGCCCCATCTCACTCTCAGGCCGACGTCTCTTCCTCTTCCTCCCGCACCACCGCCTTCTCCACATCCCGCCGACTGATGTATTTCCAGTCCGCCTCGTCGATGTAGATCCCGTTCGGTCCGCTGCCGCCTTCGAGGTCGATCGCCACCCGCGCCGACACCTGTGGCTTCACGCTCGCCAGGATCGGCACGAAGCCCAGTTGCAGGCTGGTTTCCAGCAGTGCCGCCTGGTTGCGTTCGTCGATGTCCGCCGCTTCGTCGAGGTAGTACGGCAGGCGCACGCGCCCGGCCAGGTCGCGGTCCATCAGGTGCAGCAACAGGTACATGTTGGTCAGCGCCTTGATGGTCATGGTGGTGCCGTTGGACGCCGCACCGTCGATGTCGGTGTGGATCACCGGCTGGCCATGCACCTTGGTGATCTCGAAGGCCAGTTCGAACAGGTCCTTCAGGCCCAACTGGTTGTGGTTGGCAGCCACCAGGCGAGCGAGGTATTCCTTGGCTTCCTCGTTCTTGTTGTCCTGCTCGGCGCTCTGGCTCAGGTCGAACACCGACAGGGTCTCGCCTTCCTCGTACTGGCCGGCGCTGTGGATGATCTGGTCGATGTGCTTGAGCGCTTCCTTGTTCGGCGCGAGGACGATGCGGAAGCTTTGCAGGTTGGACACCTGGCGGCGGTTGATCTCGCGGTTGAACAGGGCCAGCTGGTGTTCGAGGCTGTCGTAGTCGCTACGGATGTTGCGCAGGGTCCGGGCGATGTCGGTGACCGCCGCGCGGCGCGCCTTGCCCAGGGTCAGGGCTTCGTCGGTACGGTGCGCGTAGGCGTTGATCAGCAGTTGCAGGCGGCGTTCCATGTCGTCTTCGCTGTCGAACTTGGCCACGCCCTTGAGGCGCACCTGGGCGTACAGCGCCTCGATCTGGTTGTCGACCCGCAGCAGGCCCTGCCAGCTGTCCTGGTAGTCGTTGAGCAGCGGCAGCAGGTTGTCCATGGAGTCGTCCACCGGCTCCATGAATGGCGTACCGAACGGCAGGTCTGCCGGCAGCAGTTGGCGGCGGCGCAGGGCGTCGTCGAGGGTGCGCTGCTTGGCTTCCATGTCGGCGATCTGCCGGCCCACCAGTTGCAGCTTGGCGGACAGTTGCTGGACGCGCTCGGTGAAGGCGTCGCTGGAGCGCTTGAGCTCGTCCTGGGCGGCTTCGAACTGGGCCAGTTGCTCCAGCTTCTCGCCTTCCTCGGCGCTCAGGGTCTGGCTGCGGCGGAAGTCTTCCAGGGCCTTCTGCGCATCCAGTACCTGCTGGTACAGGGTTTCGGTCTGGGTCTTGCTGGCGGCGCGGTCGGCGGCCACGGATTGCTGGGTCTTGAGCTGCTTGAGCTCCTTCTCCAGACGCTCCTTCTGGTCGCGCAGGGCGGCGCGGTCGGCCAGGGCCTGCAGGGCAGGGGGCTCGATATGCGAGAGGTCGACGGAGATCCCCGGCACTTCGAAGCGCTCGCCCTTGAAGCCGTCCAGCAGGGCTTCGAGGGTCTTGATCCAGACGTCGCTTTCATCCAGTTCGATGCCGCGTTCGCCCAGCGGCAGGCTGAACAGCGCGCCGTTGAACAGGCGCATCAGGCGCTCGACATCCTGCTGCGAGAACTCTTCGCGCAGGCGGGCATAGCTGTTGTTGTCGGCATGGTCCAGTTGCTGCTTCACCGACTTCAGGCGTTTTTCCAGCTCGCGCACGCGCTCGTCGAGGTCTTCGGCGCTGAACTGACGGGACTGCGCCAGGGCGCCGGCCAGTTCGTCGTGGGCGTCCTTGGCCGCCAGCAGTTGCTGTTCCAGCACCTTCACATCGTCGACCAGGGCGAAGCGGTTCTTCAGCACCGACAGCTCGCCGAGCCAGCGCTGGATCCCGCTGATCTCGCGCTCCAGGCGCATCAGCTCCTGGGTGCCGTTGCGCTGGTCGTTCTGCAGCGAATCCTGTTCGTTGCGGTAGTGCTCGGCCTGGATGACCAGCTCCTCCTTGCGCGCGCCGGAGTAGTCCTGCCAGGTACCCAGCAGCGAGTCGAGCAGCGGCGACAGGCGATGCAGCTTGCCGCGCAGGATGTCGCGCTGGGCCACGCCGTTGGCCAGCGCTTCGACCAGCGGCCCGGCGGCGACCAGCGAGTTGTAGTCCTGCTCCATCCGCCGCACGTCGCGGAAGGCTTCGTCGCAGGCGGCGATGTAGTCGACGCTGCCGGAGCGCAGGCTGTGCTCGAAGGCATCGAGGAACAGCTGCTTGAGCTTGGCCGCGGTGATCTCGCGCATGTGCAGCAGGTTGATGAACAGGGCGCGGAAGGTCTTCAGGCTCTGTTCGCTGGTGGAGCGCAGCGGGATCAGGGTCAGGTCCAGCGGGATCGAGGTGTGCCCGCCGACCAGCAGCCGGCGCAGTTCGTCAGGCTTGAGTTCGTAGGCCTTCAGGCCGTTGCGCTCGAGGTTGCTGAACAGTTCTTTCTGGCGCAGGCAGGTGTCGTTCTTCTGGTAGTGGGCCAGGTCCAGCTCGCCGGCGTAGGCGAAGAACTGGTGGCCGAAGCCGCCGCCCGGGCCGCGCCCGACCACGCCGATCACGTGCGGGCCGTGGGGCAGGTTGACCTCGCAGAGGATGTAGCTGGTGTCGCTGGCGAAGTAGAAGCGCCGCGACTGCTCCAGGCTGTACTTGCCGAAGCTCATGTCCGACATGCGCGCCAGAATCGGGAACTGCAGGGCGTTGATCGAGGCACTCTTGCCCAGGTTGTTGGCGCCGTAGACCGACAGCGGGTGTTCCAGGGGGAACAGGCCGAGGCTGTAGCCGGCGGTGTTGAGCAATGCGAAACGGCGGATGCCGTAGCGTTCCTGGCTCATGCGTCAATCTCCTGTTGCTCTTCGGCGATGGCCCGGGCCAGGGCCTCTTCTTCGCTTTCCTCGGCGAAGGGCGCCAGGTCCAGCGGGTCGTCGGTGCGGTTGAGTTCTTCCGGGCTTTCCTCTTCCACCAGCACCGGGGTCGGCAGCGGCAGGTTGCTGTGCAGGCTGGCGGCCAGGTCGCGGTCCTGCTGGACCGACAGGCACACGTCGAGGAAGCGGTGCATCGGCGGCAGGAAGCGGTAGATGCCGTTTTCCTCGTGGGCGAAGCCGAGCTGGGTCATGCGGCGCATGATCTTTTCTTCCAGCTCGTCCGGGGTCTGCACCTCGGCCTGGAGGAACAGGTCGCGGTACTTGTCGAGCATCGACGGCAGCTCGTCACGGCCGAGGCTGCCGCCATCCAGTACCGACATCGGGTCGCGGCCCTGGTCGGCGAGGTGCTCGACCAGGATGAAGGTGAACAGCGACAGGCGCTGCGCGGTCTTGTTGACCTGGGCGGCGGCCTGCTCGGGGACGAAGTAGTAGAAACCGCGGGTATCGCAGACCAGCTCGAAGCCGAGGGCCTTGAACAGGCCGCGGTACTGGTCCTGGAAGTTCGACAGCTGGGTGTACAGCTCCGGGTCGCGCCGGCTGATATGGAAGCCCTTGAACAGCTCGCGGAAGATCGGTGCGAGCTGGGACAGTTCGGAAAGATCAAGATGCATGGGTAGGGCTCGCAGCAGGTTCGGGCGAAAGTTCGGGCGCGGTTTCGCGGCTGGATTTCAGGGCGAAGGAGCGCAGGCTGACCAGGTGTTCGCGGGTGGAGTACTCGCGGCGGTCGAGGCGTTCGCGGTTGAAGCGTTTTTCCCGCGAGAGTCGCGAGAACCAGTACAGCAGTTCGTCGGTGGCGCCTTCCGGTTCCTGCTCCAGCAGCCAGACCATCAGGTCCGGCAGGGGCAGGGCGTCCTCGCAGCGCTCGAGCATTTCCTTGACCGTGCGCGGGGCCTGGGTTGGCGCACCTTTCTGGGTCTTGTGCGCCTTGGGGAACTGCGCCGGCTTCGGTTCGAAGCGGGCCAGGGCGTAGACATAGGCCTCGACCTGGCTGGCGCTGCCGAGGAAGGTGCTCTGCGGCCGGGTGAACAGCGGCATGGCCGCCTGCGGCACGGCGTCGATGCCCTTGCGCCGGATCACCGACAGGGCCAGGGCGGCGCCGCGGGTCACGGCGTTGTGCCGGCGCGCTTCTTCACGCAGCGGCAGCAGCAGTTCGCGGGCATGGCGCAGGGTCAGCTGGGCGCTGGTCTGCATTTCGAGGATGCGCGCGTGGGTGCGCAGCAGCATGTCGTCGTCGACCAGTTGACCGAGCCGCGCCTGTTCGCTGAGCAGGCGCAGCAGCACGGTCTCGACCTTGCGCACGCCCTGTTCGAAGGCGCCGTCGGCGTTGACCAGCTGGATCATCGGCTCGACGTATTCGTCCCAGGTCGCCAGCACCTCGGCATAGCGCTGGCGCAGCGGGATCTGCCGGTCGCTGGTCTTGGCCCGCTCGGCCACGCCGATCAGCGCCTGTTCGTCGTTGTCGAGCTTCTTCAGCACGTCGCGCACGCGCATGTCGAGCAGGCGCAACTGGCGGGCCAGGTCATGGCCGTCGCGAATGTCGAAGGCGTCCTGGATATGCCCGGCCAGGCGCTCCAGGTGGCGCAGGTAGGCTTCGATCTCCAGGCACAGGCCGAGGCGGTGCTCGCGGCGCAGGTAGGCGAGGAAATCGTGGATCTGCGCGTTCAGCTCGAAGCGGTTCGGGCTTTTTGCCACCGGGACCAGGATATCCAGGCGGATCCACACGTCGAGCAGGGCGGTGATGTCCTGCGGCGTGCTTTCCAGCTGCTGGGCGGCCAGTTGCTGGCGCAGTTCGCCCAGGCTCAGGGTGCCGCCGTCAAAGCGCTCCGACAAAGGTTCCAGCAGGTTCCAGTGTTCGGCCAGGGCGCGCAGGACGCGTTTCGGTTCGATCATTGGCGGGTCGACTCGCTGCCAAATAAAACCCCGGATTGTACTGCATTGAACGGGAATGGTTTCACCCTTGATCGTTTGCAGCGGTTGTCCGGCGGATTTGTGCGATCGACTGCGGCGGCGCACGCGCAACGGCGTTAGAATGTGCGCCCTGACTTATCCACAGATGGCCGAACTTCCTTGCTGACCGAGTCCCGCCGCCGCGCTTACCTGAATGCCATGCAAGTGGTGCACTGGCTGCCGCGTACCGAACTGCCGTTCGCCGCGCCGTCGCGCCCGGAGCTGCTGTTGCCGCTGGAACCGCTGGTGGAGGAAGCGCCCGCGCCGGTCGCGGATCGCGTCGCCCCGGCCGCCGCGCCGGCGGTGGCCAAGCCGGCGGAGCGGCCGAAGATCGAGATTCCGCGCCCGGGTGCCACGGCCAAGGCGGTCAGCAAGCCGGTCGAGGCCGAGGAAGACAAGCCCGCGCCGGTCAAGGTGGTCGCCCCCCCACCACCGCGTTTCGCCCTGCAACTGCTGCGCGCCGGCAATTGCCTGCTGCTGGTGGAGCTGGCTACCGGCCAGCCGTTCCAGAGCCGCGACCCTTCCTATCTGCTGCTCAAGGACATGCTGCGCGCCGCTGGCCTGCCCGACAGCCCGCAGATCCTCGGCGAGCCGATCCGCTGGCCGCTGCTGGTCCGGGGCAGCCTCGACCAGGGGCCGGACGCCGCCCGCGACTTCGTCCACGGCTTCACCCAGGTGCAACTGGAGCGCGAGCCGGCCGCCTGCCTGTGGCTGGTCGGCCTGCCGGCCATCCGCCATGCCGGCGAGCGCGACGAAGCCGCGTACTACCAGGAATTTCCGGTCGAGGGCCTGGGCAGCGCCTGGGCGCTGCCCGGTCTTGAATTGTTGATGGACGAGCCGCAACGCAAGGCGGACGTCTGGAAAGCCATGCGCCGGCTGATGGCGCGCTGGAAGCCAAGCAATGAGTGACACCCTCAGTTTCCGCCGGATGACCGAGGCGGATCTGGATGCCGTGCTGAAGATCGAATACGCCGCCTTCAGTCATCCCTGGACCCGCGGCATCTTCCTCGACGGCCTGAAGAACTATGAAATCTGGCTGATGTTCGAAGGCCAGCAGCAGGTCGGCCACGGCGTGATCCAGGTGATCATCGACGAAGCGCACCTGCTCAACATCACGGTCAAGCCGGAAAGCCAGGGTCGTGGTCTCGGCCTGCGCCTGCTGGAAGAGCTGATGAAGCGTGCCTACGAGCTCAATGGCCGCGAGTGCTTCCTCGAAGTGCGCGCCAGCAACCAGTCGGCCTATCGCCTGTACGAGCGCTACGGCTTCAACGAGGTCGGTCGGCGCCGTGACTATTACCCGGTGGCCGGCGGCCGTGAAGACGCCCTGGTGATGGCCTGTACCCTGATCGAATAACCATAAGAACCGCATCACTCCATGAGGCCTGAACATGCACGACCTGCAGGAACTGATCGATAACAACGCGCGCTGGGCCGATGCCATCAAGCAGAAGGACCCGGACTTCTTCGCCAAGCTGGCCCGCCAGCAGACCCCGGAATTCCTCTGGATCGGCTGCTCCGATGCGCGGGTCCCGGCCAACGAGATCGTCGGCATGCTGCCGGGCGACCTGTTCGTTCACCGCAATGTCGCCAACGTGGTGCTGCACACCGACCTGAATTGCCTGTCGGTGATCCAGTACGCGGTGGATGTGCTCAAGGTGCGGCATATCCTGGTCACCGGCCACTATGGTTGCGGCGGCGTGCGCGCCTCGATGCAGGACCGCCAGTTCGGCCTGATCGATGGCTGGCTGCGTTCGATTCGCGACCTGTATTACGAACACCGCGCCGAGCTGGCGAAACTGCCCGACGAAGAGGCGCGGGTGGACCGGATGTGCGAGCTGAACGTGATCCAGCAGGTAGCCAACGTCGGCCACACCACCATCGTCCAGAACGCCTGGCACCGTGGCCAGGAGCTGTCGGTGCATGGCTGCATCTACGGCATTCAGGATGGTCGCTGGAAGAGCCTGGACGTGACCATCAGCGGCCTTGAGCAACTGCCGCCGCAGTACCGTTTGCGGCCGCAGGAATAAGGCTTTCGGCGACACCGCCTGAACCTGTGGGAGCTGGCTTGCCAGCGATAGCGATGGTGAATTCACCGACCTCATCGCTGGCAAGCCAGCTCCCACAGTGACCGAGTGACTCAGAGTTCCTCTGCTGGCTTCTGCAGTTCCCTCAACTCCCGGGTCATCGCCCCGGTATTGCACTTCGCACTCGCCTGCTCCGGCGTCATCTCGCGAATCGTCCGGTAGAACAGCTCGCAGGTCTGCTTCTTCGCCGTCACCTGCCATTTCTGCGTACAGGCATTCAAGGTCAGTTGCGCATCGGCAGCAGGATTGCGCCCCATCCCCGCTTGCCAGCACGCCGCGCTGAGATCCTGGCCCATCATCTTCAGGCCCGCCGCATCGGCCTTTTCCTGACTACCCCCGTTGTTGGCCGGATCCGCCGCATACCAGATCGCACTCGGATGGTTGGAGCCCACCACGGGCACCTTCTGCCCCGTGCTCGGGCTGATGATCGCCAGTCCCAGCACCTTCAGGTCGGCGCCGTATTGCTGCTTGATCCAGCTGCGCACTGGCGCGCCGAAGGCGACCATCGGCAGCGACTCGCCCTTCGACGTCAGGGTGACGTCCTTGACCATGCGCACCTGGTAATCCTGGAAGTAGCCGTAGGTGCCTTCCAGGGTCGAACCGGCGCTGGCCGGGGCAGCGATCGGGGCGATATCGACGATGGTCTGGTAGGCCGGGGTCTGCTCGGCCGGGATGCCGTTGAAGGTCAGCAGGCTGGCCCAGCGGTCGGTGGTGTTGGAGCGCAGATAGTCCTGGGCCTGGGTCAGCGAGTAATCCGGCGGGAAGTGCAGCAGCTCGATGCTGCGGCGGTTTTCCAGGGCCATGCCGAGGGGCAGGAACAGGTACCAGTCGTAGGCCCACTTGCCGTCGGCATTGAGCTTCTTCGCGCCGTTGTAGGCCAGTTCGCCGGCGTCGAGCAGTGCCGTCAGGGGCTTGTGGTAGTCGTTTGGGACGCCGCTGATATCGGCGTGGTACCTGTCGTTGTCGCGGCTGACCTTCACCGTCGCGGCGGGATAGCCGTCGCGCTGCACGCTCTGGGTCAGGTAATGCTCGACGGTCTGTTCCAGCGACCAGTCGCGAAAGCAGATCACGCTGCAGTTGTTGGGATAGGCGAACAGCCGGGTCACCCGCGCCTGGTCGCCCAGTTCGACCCGGGTGTCGGCCACTGCCTGGCTGCCAACGCCGAGGGCGATCAGGCCCAGTGCGATCGGTGCAATCTTGTGCATGCTTAACTCCTTGTCAGAATGCTCCCCGCGGATGGGAGGCTCGCCATACTGGAGGAATTTCCATGGTGCTGGGAAGAGGGGCGATGGCGCTGGTTGCAATGCTGTTCGCCGGGGTAGGCCAGGCCGACCAGCGCGACCTGTGGATGTTCGCCCAGTGGAGCGGCGAGCACGATACCCGGCCATTTCGCCAGATGCTGGTGGACGCCCGGCTCTACGGCGTGGTGCCGATCCACCAGTTGCTGCGTTCGGCCAGCGACTGGCGCCAGTGCCGCGCCGAGCCCTTCGCGGTGTCGCCGATGTCGCATTGGGCGGATGTTCGCAGCACCCTGCGCCTGCTCGACCTGCTGCGTGACGAGCGCATTCTCGGGGCCTTCGAAGTGGTCTCCGCCTATCGCGATCCACTGCTCAACCGCTGCGCTGGCGGTGCGGCGAACAGTGCCCATATGCGGGCATTTGCCGTCGACCTTCTGCTGGCTGATGGGGCCGACGCGCAAGCGCTGTGTCGCTTCTGGCAGCGCTATGGCCAAGCCTGGAACATGGGCCTGGGGCGCTACCCGACGGGGCGGATCCACATCGATACGGCGGGCTATCGCACCTGGGGGATGGGGGCCGGATGCGGCTAGTGCAGCGCGGTGCCGGTAGGAGCTGCTTTAGCTGCGAAGGACTGCGCAGCGGTCCCAAATCCTGTGTATCCAATGAGCCTGGAGTGTTCTGGTCGCTTTAGGCGCTGCTGGTCTGCTCCATGACCCACTCGGTAAACCGCTGACACTTCTCCGACTCCGCCAGCACCTGCGGACACAGCAGCACATACGCCGAACCATCCCGGACGAAGCCGTGCGGGGCAACCAACTGCCCGCTGGCCAGTTCGTCCTCGACCATCAACCGTGAAGCCATGGCCACGCCGAGTCCGGCCACTGCGGCCTGGATGCACAGGTAGAAGTGCTCGTAGTCGGCCCGCTCGATACCGCGTTCACTTTTCCTGTTCAAGCGCAGCCAGGTGGCCCAGGCCCCTGGCCGGGTGGCGCTGTGCAGCAGGCGCAGGCCGGCGAAGCCCTTGGCCGGCAGTGGCAGGTTGGGACTGGCAACCGGGCCGACCCATTCGTCGCAGACCTTCTGCACATGCAGCCCGTCTTCCCACTGGAAGTCATCGCGCCGCAGTGCCAGGTCGACGCCGCTGCGCACGAAGTCCACCGGCCCGCCCGCGGCCATCAGGTGCACCTGGATATCCGGCTGCCGAGCATGAAAGTCCGCCAGCCGCGGGATCAGCCATTTCATCGCCAGGGTCGGCTCGCAGGACAGCACCAGCACGTTCTCCCGGCTGTGCTGTTGCAGCCGCGCCACCGTGCCTTCGAGCTGCTCGAAGATCGATTGCGTGGTGCCGAGCAGGGTGCGTCCGGCGGCAGTGAGGAAGATCGCGCGGTTGCGTCGCTCGAACAGTTCGACGCCGAGTGACGCTTCCAGCAGGCGCACCTGGCGGCTGACCGCGCCATGGGTGACATGCAGCAGCTCGGCGGCGCGGACGAAGCTTTCGGTGCGCGCGGCGACATCGAAGTAGCGGAAGGCGGTGAGGGCAGGCAGTTTCATATCTGTGAGGAAAACTAGCGGATTTGTCGCACTATAAATCGCTTTTTCCCTAGCTGTAACGGTCTCGATAATGAGCACCGCGCAGCCGATCTGCGCTGAAAACTCGCTGATTGATACAAGGAAAATCCTCGTGAACGAACTGATTGCCGTCGCCCTGTTCACCGTGCTCGCGGTGATCAGCCCCGGCCCGGACTTCGCCATGGTGACCCGTGCCAGCTACGCCTTCGGCCGGCGCAGCGGATTGTCCGCCGCCCTCGGAATCGCCTGCGGTGTGCAGGTGCATGTGCTGTACACTGTGCTCGGCGTTTCGCTGCTGGTGCAGCACTCGCCGACGCTGTTCCTGGTGATGAAGGTGCTGGGCGCCGGGTATCTGATCTACCTCGGCTACAGCTCGCTGACCAACACCCGCCGTCTGTCGCTGGACGGGGAAATCCAGCCCAATGCGCGGGGGACTTTCCTCTCGGGTTTCCTCACCAACGCCCTCAATCCGAAGACCCTGCTGTTCGTGGTCAGCGTCTATACCCAGGTGGTCGGGCCGGACAGTTCGCTGGCCCGGCAATTCGCCTATGGGCTGTTCATGTCCGTGGCCCATTGGCTGTGGTTCAGCCTGGTGGCGCTGTGTTTCTCCAGCGCGCCGCTGCGGCGCCTGATGATCGAGCGCCAGCGCCTGGTGGACCGGGTGATCGGCGTGGCCCTGCTGGGGCTGGGCATGAGCGTGCTGTTCGCCAGCATGCGTTGAGCGGATTGCAACTTTCTGTGTCAGCAACTTAAGATAGAACCATTCTCATTTAGTGTTGCCCGCCATGAAAGCCACGCCACCCGCCGACAGTCTCGATGCGTTGTACAAGGGCTATCACGGCTGGTTGCTGGGCTGGCTGCGGCGGCGCCTGGAGTGTCCGCACAATGCCGCGGACATGGCCCAGGACACCTTCATCCGCCTGCTCAGCGCCGGGTCCTATGTGGCGCCGAACGAGCCGCGGGCCTTTCTCGCCACGGTGGCGCGGCGTCTGCTGATGGATCGCGGGCGGCGGCAGAAACTCGAACAGGCTTATCGCGAAGAGCTGGCCCGACATGCCGAGTACCTCGAACAGGCGCCCTCCGCCGAGCAGGTGATGGCGGCCGTGCAAGCACTCGAACATATCGCCAGGGCACTGCAAGCCATGGCGCCGCGCATGCGCCAGGTGTTCGTCCTGCGCCATCTCGATGGCCTCGGCCATGCCGAGATCGCCGCGCAACTGAACGTCTCGACCAAGACCGTGCAAAACGACTTGGTCCAGGCGCTGCTGCAATGCCATGCAGCAGGGGGCGGGCTGTGAGCGTGGCGCCGGAGGTGCTGCACCAGGCGGCGCAGTGGCTGGTGCGCATGGACGACGAGCCGGATGCCGCCGAGCAGGAAGCCTTTCGCGCCTGGCTCGCCAGCGACCCGGCCCATGCCCGTGCCGTGCAGGCGTTGCAGGGCAGCCTAGCACCGTTGCGCGAGCTGCCGCGGGCGCCGGTGCGTGCCGCGCTGGAAAGCGTAACGGCGCGCTCTTCCGGGCACCGCGGACTCAAGGTGCTGGCCCTGGCGGTCGTGCTGGCTCTGCCGGCGGGGCTGGCGCTGCAGCAGTTCCCGCCCGCCTATCTGCTGGCGGATATCCGCACCGGCGTTGGCGAGTGGAGCAGCCAGCAACTGCCCGACGGCAGCCGTATCCAACTGGACGGGCGCTCGGCGGTCGACCTGCAATTCGACGCCGGGACGCGAACCCTGCGCCTGCTCGGCGGCGAGATCCTGGTGGATGTGGCCAAGGACCCGGGACGCCCCTTCGTCGTCGTCACCGAACACGGCAGCGTGCGTGCCCTCGGCACCCGTTTCGTGGTGGAACGCCTGGGCGATTCGACGCGCCTGGCGATGATCGAGTCCAGCACCCAGGTCAGCAGTGCCGGCGACAGCATCACCGTCGGCGCCGGCCAGCAGGTGCAGTTCGACGCCCATGGCATCCAGGCGCCGCAAGCAGTGGACGGCAATGGCCTGGAGCAGGCCTGGCAGCAGCACCAACTGGTGATTCGCGAGCAGCCGTTGAACGAAGTGCTGGAGCGTCTGGCGCGACACCATCGCGGCTATCTCAGCTACGACGCCAAGGCCCTGGCCGGGCTCAGGGTCTCGGCGGTGCTGCCCGCCGATGACAGCGAACGGGCCCTGCGCCTGCTGGCGCGCAGCCTGCCGATCGAGGTGGTGCAGTACACCCCGTGGATCACCCGGATTCGTCCGCAAGCGAAATAATTCTCACAATCTTTTTCCACTTCCCGGCAGCCGTGCGTCCTTGTACTAGCCAACACCTAACGAGGACCACGGAAGATGTCTGTTTCGCTACGCCCCCGCACCGCCGGCAGCGCCCTGGCG
The DNA here is from genome assembly GCF_057808595.1 of Pseudomonas sp. FG98. Classification (NCBI taxonomy): domain Bacteria; kingdom Pseudomonadati; phylum Pseudomonadota; class Gammaproteobacteria; order Pseudomonadales; family Pseudomonadaceae; genus Pseudomonas; species Pseudomonas sp. FG98. Next base: position 25,592 of record NZ_JBMDIJ010000013.1, read on the forward strand.
CTGGCCATTCATGTTGCCATCGTCGGCGCGCCGCTGCTCGTCGCGCTGCCGGCCCAGGCCCAGCAGCAACTGCAACGCTACGACATCCCCGCAGGTGCATTGGGTGATGTGCTCAGCCGCTATGCCCGCGAGGCCGGGGTGGCGATTTCCTTCAATGCCGAGCAGGTGGCGCACAAGCGCAGCGCTGGCTTGCAGGGCAGCTACGGCGTACAGGAAGGTTTCGTCGCACTGCTGCATGGCCAGGGCCTGCAAGCGCAATCCAGCCCGGACGGCTATGTGCTGGTGAGCGTGGCGCAGTCCGCCGACACGCTGGAACTGGGTGCCACCAGCATCACCGGAGTGGGGCTGGGGAGCACCACCGAGGGCACAGGTTCCTACACCACCGGCGCGACCAGCACTGCGACCAGGCTCAACCTGAGCCTGCGGGAAACCCCGCAATCGGTCAGCGTCCTGACCCGCCAGCGCATCGACGACCAGAACCTGCGCAGCATCGGCCAGGTGCTGGAGCAGGCGCCTGGCATCAACGTGCAAAGCCCGGGCAGCGACCGCCTCTACGTGTTCTCCCGTGGCCTGGCGATCGACAACTACCAGTTCGACGGCATGCCGACCACCTCCTTCGCCTTCAGCCAGGCGTTGCCCCATGCCTTGGCGGACATGGCGATCTACGACCGGGTCGAAGTGGTGCGCGGTGCCACCGGTCTGCTCAGCGGTGCAGGAGATCCGTCTGGCACGGTCAATCTGGTGCGCAAGCGCCCGACCGACAGCTTCAAGGGCTACGTCAGCGGCGGCCTGGGTTCCTGGGACCTGTATCGCGGCGAAGTGGACGTGTCCGGTCCGCTCACCGAAACCGGCAATGTGCGGGGCAGGGCGGTAGCGGTGTACCAGCAGGGCAACAGCTTCACCGACCACCTGCAGCAGGAAAAGACCGTGCTCTACGGCATCACCGAATTCGACCTGAGCGACAGCACCTTGCTCACCGTCGGTTTCGACTACCTGAACAATGATCCCCGTGGCTTCTCCACCACCGGTCTGCCGGTGCTCGATCGCTATGGCAACAAGCTGCACACCTCGCGTTCGGACAACCCGGCCAGCCGCGACAGCACCAACCGCCAGCAGATCATCAACAGCTTCGCCTCGCTGGAGCAGAAACTGGCCAACGACTGGAGCCTGAAGCTGTCCACCAGCTACCTGTACGGCACCCGTGACTACGACTCGGTGATCGCCGGCACCTCCACCGGCTTCGTCGACCCGGCCACCGGCAGCGGCCTGAAATACACCGCCACCAAGGGTGAGAACTGGCAGAAGCAGAAGGGCCTCGACCTGATGCTCTCCGGCCCGTTCCAGGCCTTTGGTCGCGAGCATGAGTTGGTCATGGGCTTCAACTACCAATCCTACGAAAACCGCCGCAACGGCTTCGGCAACCTCACCGCCTCGGGCGGCAGCGACAACCTGGTCAGCGGCAAGCCGGTAAACATCTGGACCTGGGACAACTACGCCCCGCGCCCGACCTACACGCTCAACCGCGAGGACGACAACCTCCAGCAAAGCCAGAACGGCGCCTACCTCGCCACCCGCCTCAAGCCCACCGACGACCTCTCGCTGATCCTCGGCGCGCGGGTCAGCAACTACAAATACCGCGCCAGCTACCACTACAACGTCCCGGCCATGGTCTACCTCAACACCGACGATGCCGTGCGGGTCAGCGGCGAAGTCACGCCCTATGCCGGGGTGGTCTACGACCTCGATGAACAGCACTCGGTCTATGCCAGCTACACCAGCATCTTCAAGCCGCAGACCTACAAGGACCGCAACGGCAAGCTGCTTGAACCGAGGGAGGGCGACAACTACGAAATCGGTCTCAAGGGCGAGTACTTCGATGGTCGCCTGAACACCGCGATTGCCCTGTTCGAAGTCAGGCTGGAGAACGACAACGTCGCCGACGGCATCATCATCGGCACCGACTACGATACCGCCTACGCCGCCAAGAAAACCACCACCCGCGGTGTGGACCTGGAAGTCAGCGGCGAGATCCTCCCCGGCTGGAACATCGACGCCAGCTACAGCCACGCCCGGGTCGAAGACAGCGATGGCGAACGGATCAAAAGCATCGTGCCGCTGGACACCTTCAAGCTCTGGACCACCTACCGTATGCCGGGTGCGCTGGAGCGCCTGACCGTCGGTGGCGGGGTGAACTGGCAAAGCAGCATTCACTTCACCTCGGAAAGCTGGATGCTGCCCTCGGCCTCGACCTACAAGCAGGACGACTACGCCACGGTGGGGTTGATGGCCCGCTATCAACTGACCCCTCAGTGGTCGGCGACGGCGACGGTGAACAACCTGTTCGATGAGAAGTATGTGAGTTCGCTGGATGAGAACTTCTATAGCGGGAGTTATGGGGAGCCGCGGAATGTGATGGTGACGAGTAAGTGGGAGTTTTGATGGGGGGAGCCCCCTCGTGAGGCGAGGGGGCGGTTTCGAAAGATCAAAATTTATTAAGCTGGCGCTGGTTGGGCTACTCGGTGCTCACTTCCTGGATTTTGAACAGTATGCCAATCAAAATAATCCAAGAGAGGGTGATGATTGAAAAGATAAATTCGAGTTTTATGACTTTTTCAAGCCTCTTTGGGAATCTATCTATATCGCTCTGACAGAGATCTCCTGTCCGGATGAACGCCTTCTTGAATAGAATGAGTCCTGCGACCAGGCTAAACGTTAGAGATCGTGATGAGGTGCTGCCTTGGCTAATGTTTCTGGATATTGATTGGGCGTAAGGGCTTTTGGGTAAGGCATTTAGCAAGGGAGTTAGGTATTTGTGGCTTATGTATAGTTTTATGCCGATATTAATGAATACGAGGATGAACCCTCCAGCGGTAAACGTGAGGGCGAGGCTATATGGCCATGAACTTATGTTTGTGAGGGTCATATGAAATCACCCTGATAAATCAATTCTCCAAGGCTCTCGCCCCCCCGAGCTCCTAATTCAGAGCCGCCCCATGTGCCGGTGCCTATTCCAATTCCTGTGCATAAGACTTTTCCAACGCCATTGAGTCCCAGCACGGCACATAGCCTTGGGGCTAGGCGACCAGCAGTATCTCCAGCCAGATAGCCGAGAGATGCAGAACCAATGAACTTCCCTCCTTCGGTCATGACGATTTTTTTGCATCCCTCCGCAGAGCCATTCGTGCACATGTCTTGGATGGATGTAAGCGATGAAGTAAACCCGATGCCAATCGCCAGGTAACCACCATTTTTCATGTATCGGGTAGCTTTTGCCATCGCCTCTATGTGCTTGGAATAGCCTGGTATGTCTCCAATGTCACCCGCTTTTTTCCAATGGTGGGCGAGGCTTTTTGTAGAGATACCCAAAGCTTTTTTCAATTTTGGGTGATCCCCCAAGGTTGTCAGGCTTCGGATCCTTCTTGAGTTTAGTAATTGGCTGTCAAGTTCCGAGATCCATTTTTTTCGGGCTGTGTTGAATTCTGTTCCCTTGAAGTGCTTGTCTCGGGCGAAAGCGTCCTGATGGATGCTTACACCTTCCTTCATCTTTTCGGTCAGTTTCTCCAAATGTTTTTCCATTACTGTCATCGTGACACCGGCCCATGTCGAAGTGCTGCCGAGGAACGAGGCAATCTCTCCGTGGTATTTGCTCATGAAGTCCGCGTCTTCAGGCGTCAAGTCAGCCAACGCCACGGCCACTTCCTCCGCCGCCTCCATCAAATGCGCTTCCTCGCGCATGCACATGTAATTGCGCGGATCACCCAGCACCACCATCTGCCCGGCCTTGACGATGTCCTCGCCAAGGCTGCCATTCAGTCCGTTGAACTTGCGCATCACTTCGGGCGAGGGCGCTTCGCCGAACAGTTCGGCAATCAACTGCTGGCGGGTGGTGGATTTCGGCACGATGTAGAAGCCGGGTTCGGCAGGTTCGTTGTCTTCATCCGCAGAAACGGGCCTGGTAGCAGTGGGGGCGTTACCGGGACGTGAAGCCGTTGCAGGTGCCGCTGGCGAGGGCGAGGCGGTGAACGGCAGGGGTATCGGCGGCATCTCCCTGACCAGCTCGGGTTCGGGCCATGCGATCAGCTGGTTTTGACCTAACGGGCAAGCGCATTGAATTAGCGCGCCATGCAGTGCTGTGGCGCGGCCGTGCCAGTGAATGGCAGGCGAGCCTTCCACTATGGTGCCCGCCTTGCCACATTTGGGACATGGGGTTGTAGTGTCGCCTACCCGCAGGACGTCCCGACCGTCCTGCGTCGACCAGGGGAAATTGCCGATACAGGTCGCGCCTGTGGTGGTCTTGTCACCGTGAAGCCCCTGACCCAGACCGTCCACGATTGCACGGGCCATGGCTCAAACTCTCTTCAGACGAAAATGATCGGGGGAAAATGGCTGGCCTTCCCGTTTTACGAGATGCGTCTTGTTCTGCGGGGTATCGATGATTTCGTCGCCATTGTCGATTCGACTGCCGACGACCGCGACCTGTCCTTGTCCTTCGCCAGACTCGGAAAGGATCGCAGCGCTGCTGCCATCGGCGTATTCGACAAGGTCGCCGGCGCAGGCCACGCGGACCTTGTCCCCATTGGGCAGGGTGATTTCCACTGTGCTGGATGCCTTGCGAATGACACCTCCGTTGCGGCTGCAACTGCCTTCGGTGGCCAGGCGGAAAATTGCCAGTGCCGGGTGCTCGGGATCGTGGTGATCCAGCGAACGCAGATATTCAGGGGAGACTTCGTTGGTGAAACGCGGAGTGGTGGATTGCATGGTGTGGCTCCTTGCTCATGAGCACCGCCCTTTTCCTGGAATGAAAAGGCAACGGTGCCTGTCGGTTGGAAGCCTGCAACCCTGACGTCTTGATATCGGGAAAAGAATCAGACGTTTCCTAGAGAGCTATAGGATTTTTTTGAAGCTGAGGTAGGTCGTGGGCTCTAGGTTGTTTTTGCTGGCCTCATCGCTGGCTATGCCAGCTCCCACAAATTTCTGCGTCGATCACAGCGGGCTCGACACGCACCCTGTGGGAGCTGGCTTGCCAGCGATAGGGCCGCCAAGTCCTACAAACAGCTATGGGCATCTTCCGAATCTTTCGTCAGAATGCGCGACAAAGAACCATTCTCATTCGCAAGGTGTCCCATGCAGCCCGCCTTATCTCCCAGAGCCCCGGTCCGGATCCTCGCCATCGAGGACGATCCGCTGCTGGCCGCGCATATCGATAGCCATCTGGGCCAGCGCGGCTTTGCCGTGACCGTGCGGCATGACGCCTGCGATGTCGTGGAGCTGGTGCGCGATGGCGGCTTCGACCTGGTGCTGCTGGATATCCTGCTGCCCGGCAGCAACGGCCTGGAGATGCTCGCCGAGTTGCGCCAGCGCCAGCGGGTGCCGGTGATCCTGATGTCGGCACTGGGAGCCGAGCAGGACCGCATCGTCGGCTTCAGCCAGGGCGCCGACGATTACCTGCCCAAGCCATTCAGCATGGGCGAGATGGACGTGCGCATCGATGCCATCCTGCGCCGGGTGGCCTATGAGCGTGAACACCGGAAAAGGGAGGAAGAGCACGACCGGTTGGGCCAGGCCCTGGGCCTGACCTTCGATCCGCTGCGCAGCGATGTGTGCAACAACGGCACCTGGGCCGACCTGACCAGCACCGAATACCGCATCCTCGAAACCCTGCTGCATTCGCCCAACGAGGTGCTGAGCAAGACCTTCCTCTACCAGCAGGCGCTGCACCGCGCTTATTCGATCCATGACCGCAGCCTGGACATGCATGTCAGTCATATCCGCCGCAAATTGCAGGGCATCGGCTACAGCGCCGGACGGGTCGAGACGGTGCGTGGCGCCGGTTACGTGCTCAAGCGCGTGACGCCATGAGCCTGCCCGACCGGCATTCGCTGCTGTGGAAGCTGGTGGGTGGCATCGTCCTGCTGAGCCTGTTGATCATCAGTCTGCATGTGGATGTCAGCCAGCGCCTGGAGACGGCCACCGCCAAGCTGCCCGCGACGACGCAGAAGATCCTCTCCGATTACGCACAGGAAGCCGAGAACGCCTGGAACCAGAGCGGCACACCGGGCGTGGATGCTTTCCTGCGCAGCCTGTACGAGCGTGAGGGCGTTTGGGCGGCGGTGGTGGGGCAGCATGACCAGTCGTTGTCCTCGCGGCCGCTGCGCGGGCGTGAGCGCAAGAAGCTGCATTTCATGCGTACCCTGGACTGGTCGGTGGGTCGCCCGGGAGGGACGCCGACCTTCTACATGCCGTTCAGCGACAGCGAGGCGCGGCTGGTCATGGACCTGCCGGCGCGCCTCGATCCGCGCAAGTACAACCACCTCTGGCGGCTGTTCCTGGAGCGCCTGTTGCCGGCCGCATTGGCCCTCGGTCTGGGCGTGCTGCTGTACCGCACGCTGATCGCGCCGATGGTGATCCTGCGCCGCCAGGCCAATGCCCTGAGTACCGGCAATCTGTCCGCGCGGGTCGGCACGCAACTGACCCGCCGCCGCGACGAACTGGGCGAGCTGGCGCGGGCCTTCGACCATATGGCCGGGCGCCTGGAGAACACCGTGGAGTTCCAGCGCCAGTTGCTGCGCGACCTGTCCCATGAGTTGCGCACGCCGCTCAGCCGCCTGCGCGTCACCGGCGAGCGCGAGCAGGACACCACCGCCCTGCGCCAGCGCCTGGAGCGCGAGGTGCAGGGCATGGAGCGGCTGATCAACGACACCCTGGAACTGGTCTGGCTGGATACCGAGCGCCCGCAACTGCCGGTGGAAACCGTGGATATCGGCCGCCTGTGGGACGTGCTGTGCGAGGACGTCTGCTACGAAAGCGAATGGCCCGCCGAGCAACTGCGCAACGATCTGCCGGCCGGCTGCCGGGTACTGGGCAATCTCAACAGCCTGGCCCAGGCCCTGGAGAACATCCTGCGCAATGCCGTGCGCCATTCGCCGCCGGGCGGGGTGGTGCGCCTCGGCGGGCAGCGGGAGGGCGAGGATTGGCATATCTGGATCGAAGATCAGGGCCCCGGCGTCGATCCGGACAAGCTGGAAAGCATCTTCCTGCCCTTCACCCGGCTCAACGCCGCGCGCCCCGGCGGTGACGGTTTCGGCCTTGGCCTGTCGATCGCCCGCAGTGTCGTGCAACTGCAAGGCGGCGAGGTGTGGGCGCAGAATCGCTCGCCCGGCTTGCGGGTCAATCTGCGGCTGAGAAGTGTATGAAATGTAAAAAAGATTTACTCTCAATTGAGAAAAAGTAGCATTCGCGCTCGTCCCGGTCAGGTACTGGGGCGAGCCGGATGCTTTCGCTCGCTCCTTTCCTGCAGTCCGTCATTGCGAAAGGAGCGTCGTCGATGCAGCCCCGTTTCAAGCTCAATCCCCTGTGCCTGGCCCTGCTGGCCATTTCCCCGTCCCCCCTGCTGGCCGCTACCGAGGAGCTGGGCGATATCCATGTGGTGGCCACGGCCGAAGAAGAGCTGAAGCAGGCGCCTGGCGTGTCCCTGATCACCGAGGAGGACATCAAGAAGCGTCCGCCGGTGAACGACCTCTCCGAAATCATCCGCAAGATGCCGGGCGTCAACCTGACCGGCAACAGCGCCAGCGGCACCCGCGGCAACAACCGGCAGATCGACCTGCGCGGCATGGGCCCGGAAAACACTCTGATCCTGATCGACGGCAAGCCGGTCACCTCGCGCAACTCGGTGCGCTACACCCGTTCCGGCGAGCGCGATACTCGCGGCGACAGCAACTGGGTACCGGCCAACGAAGTCGAGAGCATCGAGGTCCTGCGCGGCCCGGCGGCGGCTCGCTACGGTTCCGGCTCCATGGGCGGTGTGGTGAACATCATCACCAAGCGTCCGACCAAGGAAATCAGCGGCAGCATCTCGGCCTTCACCAACCTGCCAGAGGATGACGCCGAGGGCGTGACCAAGCGCACCACCTTCAGCCTCTCCGGCCCGCTGACCGATGCGCTGACCTTCCGCGTCTACGGCAACCTGAACAAGACTGACGCCGACGACGCCGATATCAACGCCGACCACACCGCGACCGGTGGCTCCCTCGCGGCAGGCCGCGAAGGCGTGCGCAACAAGGACATCAACGCGCTGCTCAGCTGGGCGCTGGACAACCAGCAGACCATCGACTTCGAGGGTGGCTTCAGCCGCCAGGGCAATATCTACGCCGGCGATGTCGGCACCGGCGCCACCGACTCGCTGACCTCCGGCAGCACCATCAACAAATGGCTGGGCCGCGAGACCAACACCATGTACCGGCAGAACTTCTCCGTCACCCATCGCGGCGACTGGGAGTTCGGCACCTCGCGCCTGATGGCGCAATACGAGAACACCCGCAACAACCGCCTGCTGGAAGGCCAGACCGGCTCGGTGGACGGCGATATCAGTGGCAGCGACAAGTCCACCAGCACCTACGACAGCTACCTGGTCCAGGGCCAACTGGACATTCCGATGGAGCTGCTGCGCCCGCAGACCCTGACCCTCGGCGCCGAATGGAACTACCAGGAGCTGGACGACCCGAGCACCATGGATCGCGCCATCGGCACCACCTTGCCGAACTCCGCCGCCGGCTCGCGCGCCACCGACATGGACGCGACCATCATGGCCGTCTATGCCGAGGACAATATCGAGCTGACCCGCGACTGGACCCTGACTCCCGGCCTGCGCCTGGACCACCATGACCAGTTCGGCGCCAACTGGAGCCCGAGCCTGAACACCTCGTACAAGCTCACCGACGACATCACCCTCAAGGGCGGTATCGCCCGGGCGTTCAAGGCGCCGAACCTGTACCAGTCCAACCCCAACTACCTGTACCGCAGCAACGGCAACGGCTGTGCGCCGAGCCTGGCCTCCAACGGCTGCTACGTGTTGGGCAATGCGGACCTGGATCCGGAAATCAGCATCAACAAGGAAATCGGCATCAGCTTCGCCCGGGATGGCTGGAGCGCGGGCCTGACCTACTTCCGCAACGACTACGACAACAAGATCGTCTCCTCCAACGACCTCACCGGGCGAACCTCGACCAACGAGGCCATCCTGCGCTGGGACAACGCCAAGGACGCGGTGGTCAAGGGCTGGGAAGGCAACATCGGCGTGCCGCTGCTGGGCGAGGCGGGCGAGATCCTCAGCTGGAACACCAACTTCACCTACATGGACTCGAACGAGGACAGCGACGGCAACCCGCTGTCGGTGGTGCCGGAATACACGGTCAACACCATGCTCGACTGGCAAGTGACCCAGGCCCTGTCGCTGAACCTGACCGGCACCTACTACGGCAAGCAGGAACCGCGCGTGTTCAACCCGACCCGGGATGTCAGCGTCACCGCGCAGAACGAGCTGAAGACCCTCGATCCGTACCATGTCTGGGGCGTGGGCGGCACCTATGAACTGACTAAAAACGTCTCCTTCGGTGCCGGCATCAACAACCTGTTCGACAAACGTGTGTACCGCGAGGGGGCCGGGACCAGCGCCGGGGCCAGCACCTACAACGAGCCGGGCCGGGCGTTCTATGCGTCGGTGACCACCACCTTCTGACCAAGGACCTTTGGCTCACCACATACCCCTGTGGGAGCTGGCTTGCCAGCGATGACTGTGGTGAATTCACCATGGCCATCGCTGGCATGCCAGCTCCCACAGGGAATGTGGTGCCTGGAGTAAACGAGGCACCCATGAAAACAACAACCTGGGCAGCGGTGTCTCGCATCACCGCCGCCATCCTCGGCGGCTATGCCTTCACCTACGCCTTCACTGCCGCCCTGGCGCGGGTGCTGCCGCTGGACAAGGTCGATGCCCTGATCAGCGCCAGCCTGCTGTCGTTCGCCGTCTACACCGGGGCGATTCTCTGGGCCTTCGCCTGCCGCAGCGCGACCCGCGCCTGGGCCGGCCTGGCGCTGGGCCTGCCGCTGGCGGCGATCGGCTTCTGGCCACAACTGACGGGGCTGGCGGGATGAAACAGAAGACCATCACCCAATCGCTGTCCTGGATGCATACCTGGAGCGGCCTGGTCTTTGGCTGGATCCTGTTCGCGATTTTCCTCACCGGCACCCTGGCGGTGTTCGACAAGGAAATCGATGGCTGGATGCGTCCGGAAATCCCCGCTCATGACCTCGACCAGCAGCAGGCAGCACAGCGTGCCCTGGACTATCTGCAGGCCAACCATGCCGGTGCCAGTGCCTGGAATATCGGCCTGCCGGGCGAGCGTTCGCCGGGGCTGAGCGTCTCTGCCGGCGAGCAGCGGCGCGGTGGCGGCATGGCCCTCGACCCGACTACCGGCGAGAAGCTGGACGTGCGCGAAACCGCAGGCGGCAGTTTCTTCTTCCGCTTCCATTTCACCCTCAACCTGCCGCGCAACATCGGCATCTGGGTGGTGGGCCTGGCAGCCATGGCGATGCTTGCGGCACTGGTCAGCGGCATTGTCATCCACAAGAAATTCTTCAAGGAGTTCTTCACCTTCCGCCCGGCCAAGGGCCAGCGTTCATGGCTGGATGCCCACAACGCCACGGCGGTGCTGGTGCTGCCCTTCCACCTGATGATCACCTACACCGGGTTGGTGATTTTCTATCTGATCTACATGCCGGCGGCGTCGGACGCGCTGTTCGATGGCGATCGCGAGGCACTCAACCGGGCCATGCGCGGCATGCCGGCGCAGCAGCACGCCGAAGCGGGGCGCGGCCAAGGCGAGCGTCATGGCGAGGCGGGCAGGGCACGCGCCGAGGCGGCGCCCTTGACCGATCTTGGACCGGTGCTGGTGGCGGCGGAGCAGGCCATGGGACCGTTGTCCGGGCTGTCGATCCAGAATCCCGGGCGCAGCGATGCGCGTATCGAAGTGCGGCCGGTGCTGGGCAACCGCATCGAGTTGACCAAGGGCCAGAGCATGGTCTTCGACGGGGTCAGCGGCAAGGTGCTACGCGCTCCGGCCGAGAGCCGTCCGAGCCTGCTGACCCAGCGGGTCATGGCGGGCATGCATTTCGCCCAGTTTGGCGGTTATCCGATGCGCTGGCTGTACTTCCTCTGCGGCCTGGCCAGTTGCGCCATGATCGCCACCGGACTGGTGCTGTTCACCGTCAAGCGGCGCCGCCGGCACGATGGTGAAGGCGCGCTGGGTGCGCTGCTGTATCACGTGGCGGAGCGGCTGAATGTCAGTGTGGTTGCCGGGTTGTCCGTGGCCTGCATCGGGCTGCTCTGGGCCAACCGCCTGCTTCCGGTCGAACTGGCCCAGCGTGGTGGCTGGGAGGTGCGGATGTTCTTCCTGGTCTGGCTGGCGACCCTCGGTCACGCCCTCGTGCGCCCCTGGCTGAGTGCCTGGCGCGAGCAGTTGGGGCTGGCGGCGCTGCTGTGCCTGCTGCTGCCGCTGTGCAACCTGTTTACCGTCAATCGTGGCGACTTCATTTACCTTGAGGTCACCACGCTGTTCATCGGCGCGCTGCTGGGCTGGTGCTGCTGGAAGGTCGGGCAGCCACCGAAAGAGCGCCCGGTGCGGCGTGGCGCCAGTGCCGTGGAGGTCAATTGAAATGGGTGTGATGTTATCCACAGGGCTGTTGCTGGCCTACAGCGGAATGCTCGGCTTGTGCCTGGGGCTGGAGCGGCATTATCGGCAGGTCTGGCAGCGGCTACCCGACCCCTGGTTGCGACGTGCGCTGCGCCTGGGCGGTTGGCTGGCGCTGGCCGCCAGCCTTGCGCTGAGTATCGCGGCCTGGGGCTGGGCCATGGGGCCTATCGGCTGGTTCGGCCTGATCTCGCTGGCCGGGCTGGGTCTGGTGATGTTGCTGCCCTATCGAGCGAAGGGCGCGGTGTGGCTGGCGCTGGCAGGCTGGCTGGCGATTGGTGTCGTGGCGCTGCGAGCCTGAAACAGTGGCCAGGATTCTGGCCATGGAGAATGAAAAGCAGGCTTTGCGGCAAGAAACTTGTCCGCTATGAAAGACCGGCCTTAAGTGATCAAGCCACGCTTTCGGCCTGTCCGTTGACGTTCTCTTCCGCCCCGGCCTCGAACCATCCCGGCCACGAACTGCGCTGCCGCCCGCCGACCTCCACGCAGGGGATCAAGCGCTCCGTCAGCACCGCCGTCTGCCCCACCGACTTTGCCGTGCGGTACTTGATGCTGTGGATGCATTCCCGGTCGCCGAACTCGCAGCGGTTCAGTTGCGTGCCGCCGCAGGGGCCGTTGGCCAGTCCCTTGGGGCAGGTTTCCGGGCAGATATACAGCGTGTCCTCCAGGCGACAACTGCCGCAGGTATCGCAGCCCACCAGCGGTCGCTTCACCCCGCGTTCCAGGCGATGCAGCCAGCGCGCTCCGCCCGGTGTCGACCACAGCGGGCGGCGGACGGTCCAGGCAAAGGTCTTGCTCAGCAGGCTGGTGCGACTGAACAGCGCCGAGTGGAAGCTGGACAGCAGGTGGTAGCGCAGCTTCTCCCTGGGCGTGGCGCTGACCTGCGACTGCCCGGCTTCCCAGGCCGAGCCCGGCGGGTGGAAGGTGACCGTCGGTACTCCCGGCATATGCCAGCTTTCAGCCCAGGCCAGTGCCCATTCCTCCTCGCTGCGGATCTTCGCCTGCCACTCGTCCAGCGCCCGTTCCAGCGCCAGCAGTTGTTCCAGTTCATGCACGCCGGACAGGTTGATCCCGGCGTAGCCGAGCAGGCGCAGGCCGATGATCTGCAGGGCCAGGCGGCTGACGGCACGGGCCTGGGCGTGGGCCTTGGACACGGCTTCTTCCGCTTCCACCAGTGCGCGCATCGAGGGTGACACGGTGACTCCGGCGACCTGTCCGAGCATCTTCGCCCGGCCGTGGGTCAGGCCCATGATGCAGGCGAGCATCGGGCGCGGGGTTGGCTGGCGCTGCATCCATGCCATGGCTTCGCGGTACTTGGCCATGTCGAAGCCCAGTTGCAGGATCAGGAAGTCGGCACCGGCGGCGAGCTTTTTCTGCGCCTTGAAGTACTGGGCGCCGCCTTCTTCCTCGCGGTACTTGAAGGGATTCAGGGCAGCGCCGAGCAGCCAGTCCGGACGTGCCTGACGCACGATGCCGAGCGCAGCCACCGATTCCAGGTAGCGCACCGGGCGCTGGCCCGGTTCATGGCCGTGCAGGCGATCGCCGGTGAGCAGCAGGAGCTGGTCGAGGCCGAGGCTGTCCATGCGTTCCAGTTGCGCCAGCAGGTCGTGGCGCTCGCGGTCCTTGCCGGAAAAGTGCGGCAGGGTCGGGACGGGGGCGGAGAGTGCGCTGAAGGTGTCCAGCGGTGACAGGTCGAGGTTGCTGCCGACCCGGTCGGCGATGCCGGCGAGCATCGGCCAGCCACTCAGCTGGCCGCGCTGCATCAAGCGCTCGAAGGCGGCCATGCGCTGGGGCTTGGGTACGAACTCCATGAGACAGACGAACTGCCGCTCACGTAGCGCCTGTTTCAACACATTCATCATTTGCGCCATTGGCCCGGGTCATCGACTCGCCGATTCTGGGCCACGACGTGCAGCTTGGCCATGTCCAAAAGCGCACAGCACTGATTCGAAAAAGACATGGCCGGCCGGCAATGCCCGCATTGGCTGCGGGCACCGGGCTACTGACGATTTACCAGCTGTAGCTGACCTTGGCCGTTACTTCCCGTCCTGGGTTGTAGTAGTTGGCCGTGCCCGAGCCGACCACGTGCTGCTCGTCCAGCAGGTTGCTGACGTTGATCGCCAGGTCGGTGCCCTTGGCGATCTTGTAGTTGAAGGCGGCGTCGAACAGTGTGGCGGCCTCGCTCTCGCGGGTGTTGGCCGCGTCGAAGAAGTACGAGCCGACGTAGCGCGCGCCCAGGCCGACGCTCACGTCGGTGCCGGGCACGTCGTAGTAGCCCCACAGCGAAGCGGTGTGGTTCGGCGCGATGCTGAACTCGTTGCCCTTGAGCGAGCTACCGTCGTACAGCGAGCCACGCAGCACGTCGGACTTCATGTACGAGTAGCTGCCGATCAGGCTGAGCTCCGGGGTCACCTGAGCCTTGGCTTCCAGGTCGAGACCGCGCGAGCGCGACTCGCCCACCGTTTGCTGCTCGATGATGCCGCTCGGCAGCACCACGGCGATGCTGACGTTTTCCTGGGTCAGGTCGTAGACGGCGGCGGAGAACATCGCGTCCATGCCGATCGGCGAATATTTCACCCCGACTTCGTACTGGCGGCCGGTTTTCGGCGTGACGCCGATTTCGGGCGGCGAAACGGACTCCACCATGCTCACGTAGGTCGACACCTCATCCGAGACGATGTAGGTCAGTGCGCCACGGTAGGAGGTTGCGGAGAAGTGGTCCTTGTCGTCGATCTGCACCGGGTTGGAGAAGCGGTTGTAGCCCTTGCTGGTCAGGTCCATCGAGTCATTGCGCAAGCCGGCGGTGACGATGAAGCGCTCGTAGAACGACAGGTTCTGCTGGAGGAACACGGCCTTGGTGGACACATCGTTCTTTCTTGCCGTGTAGGGCGTGAGCGTGCCAGGAACGCCGGTGAACACCGGGTTGGCGATGTCGATGGAGGAGACCGGGTCGTACACGGAGCTCTGCTTGGTCGACGAGTCCAGGTACTCCACGCCCACCAGGGTGCTGCTGTCGATGTTTTCGAAGCGGGCGTCGTATTGCAGCATCAGGTTGCCGTTGAACTGATTGGCATCGCTGTCGGTGCCCAGCAGGTAGCGGGGAATGCTGGTGCCGACGCGCGAGGCGGAATCGCTCAGGTAGACGTAGCCGTAGTTATCGGTCAGCTCGCTGTAGCGCAGGTTGCTGCGCAGCACGAAGCCGTTGTCGAAGTCGTGGGTGATGTTGCCGCTCAGGCTGGTGCGCTCGACGTCGTGGTAGTTGTAGCCGGGCTCGCCGTAGAAATCGCTGCGGTCGTATTCCTTGTCCAGCGGATAGCCGCCGCTGTTCGGCGAGCTGTTGGTCTTGAGGTAGTCGAGGATCATCGTCGCCGAGGTGTAGTCGGTCGGCGCCCAGGTCAGGCCGCCCATCACGAAGCGGCTGTCGTCCTGCGAGTGATCGTATTCGCGGTCGCTGTTCTGCAGCTTGGCGGTGAAGCGACCGGCCAGGGTCTTGTCGTCGTTGAGCGCATCGCCCACGTCGATCCCGGTCTCGGCGTGGTCGAAGGAGCCGTAGGTGACATAGCCTTCGCCGAACTGCTCGAAGCGCGGCTGCTTGGTCACGAAGTTCAGCGAGCCACCCGGATCGGCCGGACCGAACAGCGTGGAGTTGGCACCGCGCAGGATCTCGATGCGTTCATAGGCGAACGGGTCTTCGCGCACGCCGCGCATCGAACTCAGGGTCAGGCCGTCGCGGTAGGTGGTGGCCTGGAAGCCGCGGATCTGGAAGTAGTCGTTGCGGTCGTCCGAACCATAGAAGTCGCTGACCACGCCCGGGGTGTATTGCAGTGCTTCTTCGGTGGTGCTGACGCTGCGCTGTTCCATTTCCTTGCGGGTCACCACGGAGACGGAGGCCGGGGTGTTGCGGATGCTGGTGGCAACCTTGCCGCCAACCCACAGCTCCTGGGCCACTACCGAGTTGGCGTCGTCGCCGGCGTCGACCCTGACCTTGGCATTGACGATAACCGGGGCGAGACGATATTCCTCCGCGGCGGCGCTGCCGATTTCGACAGGTCCGTCCACTTTCGTGCGCGGTGTCAGCAGGTAAGCGTTGGCACCATGTTGCTCGACCTGAAGCTCGCTGCCCTGCACCAGAATCGACAGGGCTGCCGCGGTATCGAGGTTGCCGCTCACACCGCGGGTCGTGCGGTTCGCCACGCTGGCAGCGTCGAAGGAGAGGCTGATGCCGGCCTCGCGGGCAAAGCGATCAAGCGCTGACGGCAACGGGCCGGCAGGGATGTTCCACTGCTGCGCCTGGTTGCTGTGCCCGGCGGTCGACGACTGCGCCAGTGCCGGCAGCGTGCAGCTGCCGACGATCAAGCCCAGCAAGGCACCTTGCACTGCACGACTCAGGGGGTGGCGCTGTGGAACCGGGGACGAACTCATTTTCTCGCTCCGTGTAAGAGGACTGGCAGATTTTTCTTACAGGTCGAGTGACGGTGAGGAATCACCTCATTTATTTTTCAGCGGTTCGTCCGGCGCTGCCATTGCAGGGGCTGGACGGGAACGGCGTTAATCGAGACGAGGTGACCGCTGCGGGGGCAGGCAGAGCCGGCAAATGAAACTGTGCCTTCTGGCTCATCAACTCAAGCTGCTGCTCAAACACTATGATCCGCTGCTCTGGCGTGAAAGCCTTCGGATCGGACATTGCGCAACTGCTGTCGGACCGAATCGACGCCCCTTGGCTCCAATCCTGCCGACCATGCTTACGCAACCATACCAGAACGGTCTACCGCCCCTGGATGCAATACGGCGGCTGGGCCTGCTTGTAGGTCAGTTCGCCGTTTTCAATTTGATCAACAAGCTCCAATCCAAAAGACAGCGAATAATCTCGCTGCGTGTGCTTTATATCTTGCTCCATCTGGAGCTCCGAGAATTCGGGCTGGGGTGTGAACCTTATTCAGAACGGGACAACAGGCACAAAAAAGCCCGCGTCAGTTGGGCCCTTTTATTCGCTTTGCCGCCGAGCCCTGGATTCTTGGGCAGGGTATGGTTGTACACAGTAATTTGAACCAATTCGCGCATCACGCGGGGAGCATCGAAGACGTCTTTCTCCGAGGTTGATCAGTCGTTTTTGAAGGTGGATAGGAGCTTTTTAACTAATGGGATAGGGGCCGCTACACCTGCTTCAACAAATGTTTTTTCGGTGAGTCTTGTGAAGGCTGGTTCAACCGATCTCAGCTTGGCAATGGCGTCAGGAGAGGTGCGAAGAAGCTCGCGAACCAAGGCTGCCGCGTTGGCGTACGCAGGTTCTGGCGTTTCGTAGTGAAAGTTTAATTCTCGTGCGATGTATCTCTCTGAGTAGACAGTAGCGAGCCCCTCCTCAATGACCGGCACTACGTACGAGCCACTAGGCGATAGCAGGTGTATGCACTCATGGGCTAGCTGATAGTAAGTTCTGACCAAATCGTTTTGCGCGCTTTCCGAGAGCTTGATTATGATTCTCTTACCTGGCTTGGGAAACCAGAGGTGAGGGACCGGCCCTTCGAACGCTATTCCAAGCACTACCCAGGATTGATCGCGTGGCCCGTATTCTTTCTCAGCCTCGTGGAGCATGCTTTCAAGGAGGTGAACAAGTGTCATCGATTTATCATTACTGGGGAAACTGCTGACGTCCAATTTGGGATCCCTCAAGAAATAGTTGCTGGTGGGCAGTATCCTACAGCTTTAGCGCTGGGGGCTCTTACATTATATATTCATGCCTTTGCTGATTGAGGCTGCTACGCGGCTGTGAAATTGGAACAGTAGGTGGCCATTTGGGAGCCGAGCCTATGGAATTTGGAGGAGGGGTCTCTGGCACCGTAGCTCTCGTCCTTGATTTCAAGTACAGCTTGGTATGTTGCCGAATGGAAGTCTGCGATTGACGGATTTCTTTTATCGGTACTTTGGTCAATCGATTGACTGGGATGCGTTGCCGTGGCCGGCGTTGCTCTGCGCCGAGTGATAGGTCACAACTGCTTACTGAATAGACAGGGTAACGAAATAGTGCTTGCTTATCGTACCTTAAGGGTACATTATGCGTCCTAAGGGCAGCGCATCCAGCGCGACCCGCCTCCCGAAAGGATGAACCATGCAGCAGTTATCCATTACCGAAGCCGAAAGAATCCATATAGAAGTTGTCAAGCTGATGGCTGATACCAGCAAGCTTAACGGCGAAGCGTGCAAGATTAGTCGTGAGGCCTTCTGCTATCCGGTGGAGGTGGTTAAGTTGCAGGTTGCAACCCTCTCCTGATGCACCGGCCCCGTGAAAACGGGGCTTTCTGTTTGCGAGTCCCACGATGACCTTCATCGAGCATTACACGCCACCGTCTCCGACTGATCTAGCGCGTCTTAAAGAAAATCTCGGTCTGACCAGCAATGACATGGCCCAGCTTGCCGGGCTTGCGCAGGGCGGTCAGTGGCGCAAGTACACCGGTGGCGGTGAGCCCCGTCCGCTGGGCAAACTGATGCACTTCTATATGGCAGCGCTGCTGACGTTGGATGATGCTGAGCTTGAGCGCGTGTTCCATGCCATGCGCGAGCATGGCGCCGATGTAGGCACCACAACGGCCCGATACTGGTCGTTACCTAGATCTCATCACTATGGTGACATGAAAGGAGCAAGATCAATGGCAGTCCTGCACTACTATCATTTTGTCTTCGCTGAATCCCCGGATGGACGTGAGCAAACCTTTACCTCCTGCAGCATTGGTTTGACCGAGCCGTGTGTGACACGACAAATCCTTGCGAGAGCCAAGATGGTCGCTGGCGCAACCCAGGATTCGGTAATGTTGAACTGTTCGTACCTAGGTGAAATGACTTCAGAGAAATTCAATGAAGGCTATTGAGGGCGGCGAGTTAGAATAAGGCAATATTTTCAATAAAGCCCCCGGTCTGTCAAAGACCGGGGGCTTTTTCTTGGGCGTGTCCCCGTGTCTGCATTGCCGGCCTCTCTCGGAAAGCTCCCTACCCCGTACGATAATGTGGAAGAAGGCGCTCCTTAAGCTGAACCGTTATCAGCAAGCTAGCGTCGCTTTATATCGGAGCGCTTCAACCTTATGCGCCTTCTCAAGCATACGCTGTGGGGAAGAACAGGGGGCAGAGGGGGCAAGAAACAAGAAAGCCCGCACTAGGCGGGCTTCTTGAGGTGATTCATAGACTGCTGTAGACATCTATGAATCGGTACTTGGTGGCTACACAGGGACTTGAACCCCGGACCCCAGCATTATGAATGCTATGCTCTAACCAACTGAGCTATGTAGCCAAGTGGCGCGCATTATTCGCTTGAAACGAATGTCTGTCAACACTCTTTTTCAAAAAATTTTACGCGCATTCAACCGCTTAGGCCGCCGAGGGCTCAGAAGTCGTACCGGAACCCCGCCATCAGGTTGCGCGGCGCGCCGTAGGTGCCGTAGCTGCCGGCCATGCTGAAGTACTTGCGGTCGAAGACGTTGTCCAGGTTCAGCGTGGTGCTCAGGTGTTCGTTGATCTGGTAGCGCGCCATCAGGTTGGTCACCGCGTAGCCGCCCTGGGTGAAGCTGTGCAGGTCGTTGCCCACCTTGCTCTGCCAGTTCACCCCGCCGCCCACCGTCAGCTTGTCCAGCGCCCCCGGAAGGCGGTAGCTGGTGAAGGTCTTCAGGCTGTGGCGGGGCAGGATGGTGTTGATGCGCGCGTCGTCCTTGTCGGTCGTGGTGGTGTAGACGTAGCCCGCCGAGGCCTGCCAGCCCTCCGCCAGTTCGCCGTTGAGCTCGAACTCCACACCCTCGGACGTGGTGTCCTGCTCCGAGCTGTACACATCGTCGTGGATCCAGATCGCCAGGTTGTCCTGTTGCAGCTTGAACAGCGCCAGGCTGGAGTTGAGCTTGCCGTCCAGGTGGGTGCCCTTGAGGCCGATCTCGTAGCCCACGCCCTCCATCGGGTCCAGCGGCTTGTTGCCTTCGTCGCGCACGTAATAGGCCTGCGGACTGAAGATCTTGGTGTAGCTGGCGTAGGCCGACCAGGTGTCGTCGATGTCGTAGACCAGCCCGGTGTAAGGGATGAACACCCCGGTTTCCTTGCGATTGACCTGCGTCGCTTCGGACCCGTAGCTGTAGTCCTTGTTGTCGCGTTTCCAGTCGGTCAGGCGCCCGCCGACGATCAGCTTCAGATCGTCGGCCAGATTCAGGCGCGAGGTGGCCCAGGCGGCGTACTGGCTTTCGTCCATTTCCGACTTTCCGCTCACCGAGAATGCCGGCTTCGGCTGGCGGCCGTCCCAGTCGAAGATATTGCCGATCACGGCGGCGGAGCTGCCCTGGTAGGTCCAGTTCCAGCCGCCATAGCTGGGGACATGCTCGCTGTACTGCGACAGGGTCATGCCGGTGATCAGCTCATGTTCGCGCTCGAACAGGCGGAACGGGCCGGTCAGGTACAGGTCGAGGCTGTCCTGGCGCGGTGTGCCGGAGAAGCGCACGGGCAAGGTCGACAGGCCGCTGCCGTCGGTTTGCAGGTCGCCCATGACGTAGCCGAACAGTTCGCTGTAACGGTTCTCGGCATGGCTGTATTCGATCTTGCCGCTCCAGCCGTTGCCCAGTTGCTGCTCCAGCGAGGCGAAGTAGCTGGTCTGCTCGTGGTCGTTGTAGGACCACTGCGCCGCGCTGTTCACCGAGCGGCTGAAGTTGCTCCGTTCACCGGTTGCGAAGTGTGTTGGCAGGCCGCTGCGGGCAGGCGCATCGACGTCGGTTTGCAGGTAGCTGAAGCCCACCGTCAGCAGGGTGTCTTCGCTCAGGTCGAACTCGCTGATGCCGTACAGCAGTTGCGAGTCGAGCCTGTAGCGATCGATCCATGCATGCTCGGTCTTCAGGTCCGCCACCAGGCGACCGCGGACGCTGCCGCTGTCGTTCAATGGCCCGGAGACATCGAAGCCGCTGCCGTAACGGTCCCAGGTGCCGGCCGAGCCGGTGATGCTGGCCTGAGCCTCGTAGGTCGGGCGCTTGCGGATCAGGTTGATGGTCGCCGCCGGGTTGCCCATGCCGCTGATCAGGCCGCTGGCGCCACGGACCACTTCGACGCGGTCGTACATGGCCATGCTCTGGGTGTAGTTCTCCATGCGCGAGGCACTGGGCACGCCATCGATTTCGTAGTTGATGATCTGGAAGCCGCGGGACCAGGCGGCATCGCTTTCCGCGCCCAGGCCATCGCGGGTGAGGATGATGCCCGGGGTCGCTTCGAGGGTGTCGTTGAGGTTGGTGAGGCGCTGGTCGTCGAGGCGCTGGCGGGTCATCACGGTCAGCGACTGCGGGGTTTCCCTGGGGCTCAGGTTGAGGCGGGTCGAGCTGCTGGAGGCGTAGGTGGTGTAGAGACCGGTGCCTTCGGTGATCGAACCGGGTGCCTTGCCGGAAATGCTCAGGGCGTCCAGTTGCAGTTCGCCGCTGCCGAGGCGGGTGGGCAGGTCCAGCAGGAAGCTGTTGCCATTGGGCTGGCTCAGGCGTGCGCCGGTCCCTTCGGTCAGGCGCTGGATGGCCTGTTCGGCACTGAGCTGGCCATGCACGCCAGCGGAATTCAAGCCGCCGACCTGGCTGCTCTGGTAGATCACCTGGTAGCCGCTCTGGGCGCTGAACTGGTCGAGGGCGTCGGCCAGCGGCTGAGGCGCGATGTTGAACTCGAACTGCTGGGCGCGGGTTTCGTTGCCCGGTTGTTGCGCCGCCTGCGCGACAGTCAACGGCAGTGACCCGGCGAGGGTTGCGGCCAGGATGGCGCGGGCCAGGGGCTGTGGATTGAAGGTGAAACCGAACGGATGCTGCATGTGTCCTCCCCGAACAATACAAACGCAAATGCTTCTTATGTGGGGGTGTGACGCAGCAGGAACGGACTTTACCGGACGGCCCGGAAAATATTTTTCAGCGCACGATCAGCCAGCGTCCGGCGAGGCTGTCGGCGCGCAGTTTCTGGCTGCTGAGCAGGGCGTCGAGGGCGCTGTCGGCCTGGTCGAGATTGAAGCTGCCGCTGACCAGACGCTGGCCTGCCTGGTCATCGAGCAGCAGCAGGGACTGCCCACGGTAATCGGCAAGACGTTGCAGCACCTCGCGCAGTGGCACGTCGCGCACCCGCAACTGGCCATCGCGCCAGGCCAGCAGGCGTTCGGCGTCGACTGCCTGCGGTGCTTCGATGCGCTCGCCGCTGACCGTCAGGCGTTGGCCCGGTGCGAGCACCTGGCGCTGGTCGCCGGCCTGGACCTCGACCTTGCCGCTTTCCAGGATCACCTCGTCACCCGCGTCGCTGCGCGCCACCGAGAAGCGCGTGCCGAGTACTTCTACCCTGGCCTGGTCGACCTCGACGACGAATGGCCGGCCATCGTGCTTCACCTCAAGGAACAAGCGTCCCTGGCGCAGGCGCAGGGTGCGGGTGGCCCCCGTCAGATCGACGTCCACCACACTGTTGCTGTCCAGGCGCAGTTGCGAGCCGTCGGCCAGGCTGTAGCTGCCACGTTGGCCAGCGGTGGTGGCGTAGTCGCTGCCGAGCCGTTGCAGGGCCGGCCATTGCAACCAGGCCAGGCCGCAGGCGAGCAACACACAGGCCGCCGTAGCCAGGCGTGGCCAATGGCGGCGCTGGCGTCGCTCGGCCTGGCGCACCCGTCGTGCCGGTAGTTCGAGACTGCGCCACAACGACTCGACTTCATCGAAGGCGCGGGCATTGTCCGCCTGCATGCGCCACTGTTCGAACGCCTCGCGCTCGGCCGCATCCAGGTCGTCGGCGCGCAGCCGGGTGAACCAGTCCAGCGCTTGCTGGGCAGTGTCGGCGGCGGTATCGGCGGAGGAGGGCGGGACGGTCATGGCGATTCGGTCGGCTGGCGGGCGTGCAGGGCGGCGGCTGCGCAGTGGCTCAGGGCCTTGTTCAGGTGGCGTTCGACGGCGCGGGGCTCCAGGCCCAGTTTCGCGGCGATGTCCTTGTAGCTCATTTGTTCGACCCGGGCCAGCAGAAATACCTCGCGAGTGGGCGAGGGCAGGCCATCGATCAAGCGTTCCAGATGAGCCAGGGTATTGCCGGCCAGGGCGCTGCGCTCCGGGGTGGTTTCGGTCAGCAGTTGTTCCAGGGCCTGTTCGTCCTGGATACCGCGTACCTGGTTGCGCCGTGCGTGATCGATGCTCAGGTTGTTGGCGATACGGTAGAGGAAGGCCCGCAGGTTGCCGACTTCGCCGCGTTCGCTGTGCATCAGGCGGACGAAGGCGTCCTGGACCAGGTCGCTGGCGGTCTCGCGGCAACGCGTGCGGCGGGTGAGAAAGGCCATCAGCTCGTGGCGGTGACGCTGATAGAGCCGCGTCAGGCTGCGGTCTTCCTGATCCTCGGACATGCTCGGCTGCGCAGGAGGGAAATGAGCGGCGATGCTAGCGTTATTGAGAATTGTTAACAAGCAGGGTCAGGCAAATGCTTGGGTATCTACACATCTTCCGGTTTACCCAAACTGCCCGTGCGACGCGGTTCAGGTAGGAGCTGCTTTAGCTGCGAAGGACCGCACAGCGGTCCCAAAACCTGTCAGTTCGGTGAGTCTGGAGAAACGCGCCAGATCAGCCGCTGTGAATCCGCAACAGGGCATGGTCTGTGACTCGTGCGGGATGGTTTCGGGACCGCTTATGCGGTCCTTCGCAGCTAAAGCAGCTCCTACCTGGAGCGCGTCGGGCTTCGTTCGAGATGCATGACAAATCCGCCATCTCACGCCGGATTTGCCCGTGAGGGCCGTGATCCAGTAACGTGGCGTTTTGCAATCGCCTGGTCGTTCGCCGAAGTCGCTTCCCATGCCCAACGCCTCCGAACCCGAGCCGCTCCCCGAAGGACAGGAAGTTCTTCGCCTGCGGGAAATCATCGCGCACAACTCAGACTGGCTCTGGGAGGTGGATAGCCAGGGACGCTATACCTTCTGCTCCGAGCACAGCCGGCAGATGCTCGGCTATGCGCCGAGCGAGGTGCTGGGCAAGACACCGTTCGACTTCATGCCGGCCGAAGAGGCGGCGCGGGTCGGGGCGATCTTTGCCGGGATCGTCGCCGAGCAGCGGCCCTTCGCCGGGCTGATCAATCGCAACCTGCGTTCCGATGGTCGCCTGGTGGTGCTGGAGACCAGTGGCGTGCCGCTGTTCGACGGGCAGGGCGAGCTGATCGGCTATCGCGGCATCGACCGCGATGTGACCCCGGCCATCGGTCCGCTCGACCGCCGCGAGGTGCAGCTCGAAGCGCTGTACGCCGCCGCCTCGGTGGCGCTGGGGCTGGTGGATCGCCAGGGGGTGCTGGTCAACGTCAACCATGCGCTCGGCCAGTTGCTTGGCGGCGATGCTGCGCAATTGGTCGGGCAGCCGTTGGTGATGGCGCAACTGGACCTGGCGCAGTGCCTGGCGGAGCTGGAACAGGATCAGCCCCCCGCCGACCGCGAACTGGATTGGCGCGAGCGCACCTATCTGCTGCACATAGGCGCGGTCCGTGATCTCGACCAGCAGATCCTCGGCATGACCCTGGCCTTCAGCGATATCACCGAGCAGCGCCTGATGCGCGAGGCTCTGGCGCGGAGCAACGCGCAACTGGCCGAGGCCAACGCTCGTTTGCAGGCCCTGGCCAGCGAGGACTTCCTTACCGGGCTGCCTAACCGCCGGCGTTTCGACGAAGCGCTGCTGCAGGAAAAAGCCCGCGCCCGTCGTGAGGGGCGGCCGCTGTCGCTGCTGATGGTGGATGTGGACTACTTCAAGGTGTTCAACGATCACTACGGCCATCAGGCCGGCGACGAAGGCCTGCGGCGCATCGCCATGCTGCTTGGCCAGTCCCTGCTGCGGCCTGGCGATCAGGTCTGCCGCTATGGTGGCGAGGAGTTCGCGGTGATCCTGCCCGACACCGATGCCCAGGGTGCCCGCAGCGTTGCCCGGACCTTGTGCCAGCAGGTCTACGATGCCCACCTGGAGCATGTCGCCAGTCCGCTTCGGCGGGTCACGCTGAGCATCGGTTGCGCCAGCCATGACCCGGCCCGGCCCGACGACAGCATCGCCCTGGGCGCTCTGCTGCGGGTTGCCGACCTGGCGTTGTACCGGGCCAAGCAGGCTGGGCGCAATCGCCTGGTCCAGGGCGGCCCGGCCGATCCTGTGGCGCCGCGCTGAGTCGGTTCAGGTCCACTGGTGCCGGGCATGCTCCGGTGCAGCCATGGCGCCAGCGAGCGGCCAGCGCGAAACGCTGAGGAAGGCCTGCACGCCCAGGCGTGGACGGGCGTCATCGCACGGCATCAGTTGCAGTTGCCACAACGCCTGGTTGTCGCTCGACTCATCGACCAGGCTGCCGTGGATCACGAGGTTGCCATTCGCTTCGGCTTCCAGTGCCAGAGTGCCGATGCTGGCAGCGATCTCGGTGCCAATACGTTGCAGGCCGTGCTCACCGAACGAGCTGTCCACATGGCCGCTGCGCAGGTGTCGGGTCAGTACGAGCTCGGCCGCCGGACGATCGACAGTGACCATCAGGATCTTGCCGTCGGCCAGTAGCAGCGATTGCTCTGAACAGGGCGACGCCGGCAGCAGGAGCGGTTGCGGGGTGGCGAAATCGCCATCGAAACGGACGGGCCCTTCGGGGTGTTGTCGAGTCGCCATGGTCGCGCCTTCGTGCTGGGGGACGGAGCCTTGTTTTTATGCTTCGGGGGCGCTGTCGTCTACTGACAAAAATATCAGGTAGCGCCGGCCATCGACCGCAGGGTACTGCCGGTTGCCGCGAGTCGATGAGCAGGTGGTCGGGGGCTTCAGGCCAGGTAGCGAACCAGCAGGGCGTAGGTGCCGGGCTCTTCCAGGGTATCGTGGATGCCAGAAACCAGGATCTTGCCGTCGGCTTGAACCTGCGCCTGGTGGCTCCTGTCACGGGCACCGAAGTCGCTCATGACCTGGCCGTTGTTGCCGAAACTCGAGTCGATCATTCCGTTGGGCAGGAAGCGCATCAGCACGAAGTCGTCGAGCACCGGGGGGGCGTTGTTGCTGGTACTGCCTATGGCGACGATCTTGTTGTCAGCTTGCAGGACGACTTCCTCTGCCTGGGCTTCATACCCCTGGAGCACCATGATCTTCGGCTCACCATTGTTGAAGGTGCTGTCCATGCCGCCATCGGCATCGAGCCGGGTGATCAGGAAGTGCATGCCGAAGCCGACGTCCGCGCTACCGACGGCGACGATCTTGCCATCGGGTTGCCGTAGCATTTTCGTGATCCCCAGGCGTCCCTGATCCAGGACCAGCTCGACTACCCCGTCCGTGCCGAATGCCGGATCGAGTTGGCCATCGGGCAGGTACTGATGGAACACGGCTTTATCGAGCGCCAATGGCATGGGGCTGAGCAGAATCCCGTCGTTTGGCAGCACGGCAAAGCCATACACATTCTCGAATCCGGTACCAATCAAGACCATCCCCGAACCGTCGTCGCCATAAGTGGTGTCCAGGTGTCCGTTATCCAGGCGTGCCAGGTAATGCGTGAAGGTGGTGCCCGAAAGGATCACCATGGTCACCATGATCTTGCCGTCGCTGAGCACGCCCAGATTGGTGATGCTGCTCGATGCTCCCTCATCCAGGAAGTAGAAACCGGACTCACCGAAGCTGGTGTCGACGTCGCCGTTGGCCAGTACCCGGAAGACAAAACCTGTGGATTGCACCAATAGCCCGACTGCGCCAAAACACAGGCTGCGACTATCGGACAGGAGCTCATGCCGTACCCCTCCAACCTCGGGCCCTCGTGGCATGGTGATGCGCACGGCGCCTTGCTCGCCGAAGGTGTCGTCGAGTTCGCCGTTGCTCAGGTGGCGAGTGAGGACGACGACATTGTTGGCGTGCTCGCCACCGACGCTGAGGATGCGTTGGTCGTCGAGCAGTTTCGGGCGGATCCGGTTCAGGCCCTCGGGGATACGGGCCTGACCGGCGTTGCCGAAGTCAGGGTCGAGATTGCCAGCTGCTTTGCGGAACGAAGTGTTCATTTCAACAGGCTCCACAATGGGAAGGGAGCCTGGATTATTTAGGCCGATTTGATATCTGTCTGCTAGCAGAAATAACAGGTGTCGCCGCTCGTCTAGCCCACGCAAATGGTGTTGTGTACTGCATTCAACGCAGCGCTATTCGAAGGTCCACCGCGACAGATTGCCGCCAGCGATGGACTGTTGATTTCAAGGCATTGACCATCCGCCGAAGATGTTGGCGATGTGGGTCAAGCAGGGGAACTAATGGATGTACCACTTGCAGATGGTTCGTCTCCAGACAGCGTCGTCACCACTGGCGGTTTTTTGCAACTTTAGGGTAGACCCACCTCCGTGGGTGAATTTGATGCCATCTTCGGCGGTTTCCTGGTCGAGTGCGGAAATCGTTACGCTCACTTCCGACTTCGTACCTTTTGATGGGGTTACCAAATACGTGTAGGTCGGCATTTTTAACTCCTTTTATTGGCATTGCGGCAGTAGTGAGTTTTCGCCTTCGCGAACATCAGGCATCTACCCATCTCGCCGTTGGCGAAACCGCCGTCTCTCATATTGAACCTATGCACTAGGCCATCTACTGACAGAAATGATAGGTATGCCGTAGAGGTGCTGGAGCGCTGAACAACAGCCGAACTTTCTTCTTCTCGATTGACGCGAGCGGCAGCCATGTCCTAGAGTGCGGACCCTTTCTTTCGTCGCTGTCGTTGTCGTTATGAACGCCGCTGTCCGTCCATTCACCGCCAGGCTGCCCCTCTTCCGGGCACTTCGCCGTGCGTGGCCGAAGGACACCGTCCTCAAGCGCCGACGCAGCGTGCTGTTCGCCTTCACCTTCTCGCCTCACACCTCCCTCTGCTGACCCCTGGCGGACCCGCTGCGGTTCGTCCGTCTTCTTTCGTCATGCGTGTCGTGCTTCCGCGCGTCAGCCATCCGTGCTGCGCGCCGAGGCTTGTGGAGTGAGTTGTGAACAAGCGTTTTCTCGTGGGTGTGTTGTTCGTCGTATCCGTGGTCGGTTTCAGTCTTGGCGCGACCTTGCCGCTGGTGTCCCT
This sequence comes from Pseudomonas sp. FG98, assembly GCF_057808595.1. Classification (NCBI taxonomy): domain Bacteria; kingdom Pseudomonadati; phylum Pseudomonadota; class Gammaproteobacteria; order Pseudomonadales; family Pseudomonadaceae; genus Pseudomonas; species Pseudomonas sp. FG98. Next base: position 53,122 of record NZ_JBMDIJ010000013.1, read on the forward strand.
GCGTTTGCTGGAGGCCGGGGCGAGCAGTCTGCGCATCGGTATTCTCTCGGCGATGCCGGCGGCCGGCATGATGCTCTCGGCGTTCCTGGTCGACGTCTGCTGCCGTCACCTGACCCGGCGCGCCATCTACCTGCTCAGCTTCAGCGTCTGCGCCCTCAGCGTTGCAATGATCGAGTGGGCCTTCCCGTCGCTTTACCTGCTCGCTGCGCTGCGCCTGGCGCTGGGCGTCGGCATGGGCGTGGCGATCATCCTTGGCGAGTCCTGGGTCAATGAACTGAGCGAGGAGCACAACCGCGGCAAGATCATGGCGCTGTACGCCACCGCCTTCACCGGTTGCCAGATGCTCGGCCCGGCCATGCTCTCGCTGCTCGGTGCCGAGGGGCCGTGGCTGGTGCTGATGGTCTCGGTAGGTTATGCGTTGGCCCTGGCCTGTATCGTCTGGACCGTGCCCAACGACCATGTCGAGCACGGCGAGGATGGCCACAAGAGTTTCTCCCTGGCCGGCTTCTTCCGCGTTGCTCCGGCGCTGTGCATGGGCGTGCTGTTCTTCTCGTTCTTCGATGCGGTGGTGCTCTCGTTGCTGCCGGTGTATGCCTCCCATCACGCTTACGCGGTGGGCGTGGCGGCGTTGATGGTGACGGTGATCCTGACCGGCGACATGCTGTTCCAGCTGCCCATCGGCTGGCTCGCCGACCGCTGCGAGCGGACCACGGTGCATCTGGTCTGCGGTGTGGTCGCGATGCTGATCGGCCTGGCTCTGCCGTGGCTGATCCAGGTGCAGTGGCTGTTGTGGCCGGCGCTGGTATTGCTGGGCGCGGTGGCGGGTGGGGTCTACACCCTGGCGCTGGTGCTGATCGGCCAGCAGTTCAAGGGGCAGGACCTGGTCACGGCGAATGCCAGTGTGGGGTTGTTGTGGGGTGTGGGTAGCCTGGTGGGGCCGCTGGTCAGCGGCGCGGCGATGGATATCGCGCCCCACGGCTTGCCCATGGCGCTGGCGTTGATGGCGGCGTTGTTCGTGGTGTTTGCCCAGTCGGCGAGGCGTCGGGGGTATCGGGTTTCGGTGGTGGAGTGAGCCGCTCAACGCTTTGAGGCAGCTACTGAGAAACGGCACGTATTTCTCGGTGGACTGCCTCGCTACGGAGTCAGTGGAACTTTATCTTGGCAAGAGATTGGTGACAGTGTTGCACTCCCACTCGATCCTCACTGGAAAGGAGTATTTGGCCTGGATCATTTTCTCTGCCTCTTCAGAGCTATTCGCGTCCACAGCAGAGCGCCCGACTGGTTTACCGCTATCTACGGAGTAGGCGATGTAAGCGTACCTTTGCATGTCGATTTCCTTATAAAGGTTGATGTGCTGGTCGCAGAGACCGGTCAAGCGGCCAGGTCTTCATATTGAGCGTTCGAGATGGGCTGTCTACTGGCAGAAATAACAGGTTGATCGCGAGTGTCTGTCGGCAAATCGCATCAGGGCTGCCAGGTGCTTGTCTTGAGTTTTTCAGCGTTCTCAAGATCGAGCGCCGCCCGCGCGGCGCATCGCTGGCAAGCCAGCTCCCACATTTGTTGCAACGCGCCATGGCCTGTTGGAATTGAGTTGCCAGCCTTTGTCTCATGGCGATCCATCGCGGGGAGGCTGTCGGGCTCGACTCGATATCGCGTCGTACAAACAAGGCGAACAACCATGGCCTCACTGGTATAGGTACGTTGCAACAAATGTGGGAGCGGATTTACCGGAGCGCCGGACCGCCGCGATGCGCCGCGCGGGCGGCGCTCATCTTGAGAGCGCTGACAATCTTTCGGCATGAGCCTTTTCGGCGGTGGTGTGAGCCGCTGGACCGCAGAACCAGCGGCTTGCCTCGGTCAGGTCGCAGAATGGTCAGGGTTTTTGGCCCAGAACGCTCGAAGAATGGTCATTCATGTTCTGCGTGTTGTTGATGGTGGAGCTCATCCCCCGTCTGCTTTGGACGCTCGGGACCTCATCGTTCCACCGGATCGTTACCGGATAGGCATGCTTGGCCTTGGCCAGTTTCTCCCCTTCCGTCTTGTTGGCGGCCTCCACGCTGCCGGTGGTGGTTTTGTTGCTACCGTCCGCTGCATGAGCGGTGTATCCAAACGTTGCCATTGCTATCTCCTTATAGGGATTGATGTCCTGGTCGCGGATACCGGTCAAGCGGCCAGGGCTCCATATTGAGCGTTCGGGATGGGCTGTCTACTTAGCAGAAATAACAGGTTGATCTCGGGTGTCTGTCGGGAAATCGCATCAGGGCTGCCAGGTGCTTGTCTTGAGTTTTCCAGCGTTCTCAAGATCGAGCGCCGTCCACACGGCGCATCGCGGATAAATCCGCTCCTACATTTGTTGCAACGTGCCATGGCCTGTTGGAATTGAGTTGCCAGCCTTTGTCTCATGGCGATCCATCGCGGGGAGGCTGTTGGGCTCGACTCGATATCGCGTCGTCCAAACAAGGCGAACAACCATGGCCTGACAGGCATAGGTACGTTGCAACAAATGTGGGAGCTGGCTTGCCAGCGATGCGCCGTGTGGACGGCGCTCGATCTTGAGGGCGCTAGAAAAACACCGGCATGCCCTTGGAAGCCGTGACCTGGTATCCCGACAGGCGCTCCGCGACCCCCGCGATTCAAACTTCAGGTGTCGCATATCGCTACGAAACTTCGCGGGCTTCCGACTTTTATGTAGGCAATTTCCCAAGCATACTTTTGCGCCCTTACCAGTCGTTGCGCTCTTGGCGATCACTGCCTAGGCTGCGTCGGTCGTTGCAAAATCGACGACCGGCTTTGACAGGCCGTGTGGATCTAAGACGCTGGTTGTCGTAATGGCGGCTGTGCGTGTGGGCACCTCCGGGTGCGCCGGGTTCTTAGTCCCTGGTCTGTCAACCCGCGCACAGTTGCCACCCTCTCGTTTGACAGCGAGTTCGTGGTAGCTCCAATCGACCGACTAAGGATTGCACCCATGAAAAAACTCGTTCCCGACCCGCCTCCCGTCCTCTGCATCCGCGAAGGACTCTCCCTGGACGAGGCGCTCTACCTCGCCCGCCAGCACCTCAACAAGGCCATCGATACCGCTCATGAAGCGGCGGAGGATGCGCCGCTCAAGCAGGAAACCCTGATCGGCGATTCGGTCCTGCAGATGAAGATCACCCTGGCGTTGTTGAAGGTCTGTACCAACAACCGGGCGGTGGTGGTCTGAATCGACATTGCTCTGGTGTGTGTTGTTGGTGACCCCCGATGGAGCGCAAGCGAGTGCCCCATCGGGGGGCAGAGGTGAGTAGACACGTTATGGCTGGAGTCTTGCGGTTTATTTCGGCTGGTTGTTGCCGCCACCACCGAGAATCCCTGTGAGACTCAAAAGCTGTGCGGTATCGCTGTCCCACCTGATATTCACTGGATAGGAGTACAAGGCTCTGATTTTTTTCTCCGCTTCAGCCCTATTTTCTGCGCTCACTACCATCGATAGTGGCGACCGGATCTCCATAGTGAGCGCCTGCACGGAGCTGTCTACTGACAGAAATATCAGGTACCGCCCCCTCGCCTTGCCTTTCCGTAACTTCTCAAGCCGCTGAAACACTAACCCAATGGCGCGTCCGGTAGTCGATGCGGATCGGCAGCGCCTGGGCGATCAGGGCGAGGATCTGGTCGCTGTCGGCCAGTTGATAGGTGCCGGAAACCTTCAGGTTGGCGACCTTTTCATCGCAGCGCAGAACGCCGGGGCGATAGCGCGACAGCTCGGCAATGAACTCGCCCAGGGGCATCTGCTGCACGCTCAGCACGCCCTCGCTCCAGCCCCAGGGGTCGCTGTGCAGTTGTGGATGGCGGATCTGCCCGGCGGTGTCGAACAACAGGGTTTCGTCAGCGTGGGCGATATAGCGCGGCGCGTTGTTGGCGGTGGCGGCGGGGTAGAGCGAGACATCGCCCTGACGCACCGCCAGCAAGGTGCCTTCAGGGCGCTCGCGGACCAGCAGGCGGGCGCCGGAAGCGCCGAGTACGCCAGCTCGGGTATGCAGCAGCAAGGGCCGTGGGTCAGCGCCCGCGTCGAGGGTCAGCTCGCCGCGCACCAGGGTCAGCAGGCGCTGGCGGGCATCGAAATGCAGGTCGATGGCGCTGTCGGTGTTGAGGCGGATGCGGCTGCCGTCTTCGGCGTCCAGCAGGCGCTGTTCGCCGGTAGCGGTGCGGGTATCGGCCATCAGCGCCGGCAGGCCGAGTGGCTCGCGGCTGCTCCAGAGCAATCCGCCCATGGCGGCGAACAGGCCGAGCAGCTTGAGCCCGTCGCGCCGGCCGATGCGCTGGCGCTGGCTGCCGTCGAGGGTGCGGCGACTGAGATCGCGGGGCAGGCCGGCGAACTCGTCGCTCATCGCCTCGACCCGCTGCCAGGCCAGGGCGTGGTGCGGATGCTGTTGCAGCCAGTGCTGGAAGCGTTGCTCGGTCTGCGCCGTGGGCTGGCTGAAGCGCAGGCGTACCAGCCATTCGATGGCCTGGTCGACCTGGCTCTGGTTCGGCTTGGGTTCAGGCGTCGGCATAGCGCATCCGGTAGCAGGCGGCGAAGGCCTTGGCCAGGTCGCGCTCCACTGTAGCGCGGGACACGCCGAGGCGTTCGGCGGTCTGTGGCAGGGTCAGGCCGTCCAGTTGCACCAGCAGGAAGGCGTCCCGGGCGCGGGGCTTGAGCTGGCCCAGCACGGCGTCGAGGCGTTCCAGGGTGTCGAGGATCAGCAGGCGCTGTTCTTCACTGGGCGCCTGCTCGACGGGCAAGCTGGCGAGGCTTTCCAGATAGGCCTGTTCCAGGCGGCGCCGGCGGTACTGATCGATCATCAGGCCGCGGGCGATGCTGCTCAGATAGGCACGAGGTTCCTTCAGCGGCCGGATCGGGCGCGAGCGCAGCAGGCGCAGGAAGGTGTCCTGGGCCAGGTCGGCGGCATGCTCATGGCAGCCAACGCGCTGGCGCAGCCAGATGTTCAGCCAGGAATGGTGGGTACGGAAGAGCTGATCGACCTCGGCCGGCTCCAGCATTGCGTTCGTCGGCATCGGGTCGGACAAACCTGCATGAGAGAGTGATTGTTAATCGTTCTCAATTCTATGCGGCTGGTATGCCAGGAAGCAATGGGCAAGGAGATGGGTGGTGGGGCAATCAGGCTGAGTTGTTGTCGACGGCCTCATCGCTGCATGGGTATCTACACATCTCGAGCGAAGGCCGACGCGGTCCCGGTAGGAGCTGCTTTAGCTGCGATGGACCGCGCAGCGGGCCCAGATCCTGTCTACCCAGTGAGCCTGGAGAAATGCGGCAGACCCGGCACTGTGAATCCATGATACGGCTTGGCCAAAGGCTCGTGCGGGATGGTTTTGGGACCGCTAGCGCGGCCCATCGCAGCTAAAGCAGCTCCTACCTGGACCGCGTCGCATGGTTAGTTTGGGCAAACCGGAAGATGTGTAGGTACCCATGCTCCGACAAGCCAGCTCCCACAAGGATCGCGTCGAACACCGATCTTGTGGGTTGGCCCAGAACCCTGTGGGAGCCGGCTTGCCGGCGATGGTGCCACAGACACCCGCAGGTTCAGACGTGCTGCAGGATCGCCCCGATCAAGCCGGGAAAGCGCCCGTCCAGCGCTTCGGTGCGCAGCGAATTCATATGGGTGGTGCCCACCGTGCGGGTCTGCACCAGCCCGGCATCGCGCAGCACGCGGAAGTGATGGGACATGCTCGACTTCGGTCGGCCGCCGTCGAGGTCGCCGCAACTGGCTTCGGTGCAGTCGGCCAGGCGCCGGACGATTTCCATGCGCACAGGGTCGCTCAGCGCATAGAGCACGCGTTCGAGGACGAAGTCTTGAGGGTCGGGGTGTTTGTAGGCACGCATGGGCCGAATCATACCGGAGGCTTCACTAAATGCCAAAGTTCGAATACTATCGAACAATCGTATCTAAACCTGTCAGGAGTTTCCGATGACTGCATTGTTCCAGCCGTTCACCCTCAAGGACGTCACCCTGCGCAACCGCATCGCCATCCCGCCGATGTGCCAGTACATGGCCGAAGACGGCATCATCAACGATTGGCACCAAGTGCATTACGCCAGCATGGCCCGTGGCGGCGCCGGCCTGGTGGTGGTGGAAGCCACTGCCGTCGCCCCGGAAGGCCGCATCACGCCGGCCTGCACCGGCATCTGGAGCGACGCTCATGCCCAGGCCTTCGTGCCGGTAGTCAAGGCGATCAAGGCGGCCGGTTCGGTGCCGGGCATCCAGATCGCCCACGCCGGGCGCAAGGCCAGCGCCCAACGCCCATGGGAAGGCGATGACCATATTCCCGAGTCCGATCCGCGCGGCTGGCAGACCATCGCCCCATCGGCGATTCCTTTCGGTCACCACCTGCCGAAAACCCCACGTGAAATGACCCTCGACGATATCGCCCGGGTTCGCCAGGACTTCGTCGATGCCGCTCGCCGTGCCCGTGACGCCGGCTTCGAGTGGATCGAGCTGCACTTCGCCCACGGCTATCTGGGCCAGAGCTTCTTCTCCGAGCACAGCAACCAGCGCACTGATGCCTACGGTGGCAGCTTCGACAACCGCAGCCGCTTCCTTCTGGAAACCCTGGCTGCCGTGCGTGAAGTCTGGCCCGAGCACCTGCCGCTGACCGCGCGTTTCGGCGTGATCGAATACGACGGCCGCGACGAACAGACCCTCGCCGAATCCATCGAGCTGGCCCGCCGTTTCAAGGCCGGTGGCCTGGACCTGCTGAGCGTCAGCGTCGGTTTCACCATCGCCGAAACCAATATCCCGTGGGGCCCGGCGTTTCTCGGTGAAGTGTCGCGCCGGGTGCGTGACGAGGCCGGAATTCCGGTGACCTCGGCCTGGGGCTTCGGTACCCCGCAACTGGCGGAAGAGGCGGTGAGCTCGCGGCAACTGGATATCGTCTCGGTAGGTCGCGCTCACCTGGCCGATCCGCATTGGGCCTACTTCGCGGCCAAGGAGCTGGGTGTGGATAAAGCCTCGTGGACCTTGCCGGCGCCTTACGCGCACTGGCTGGAACGCTATCGCTGAGGCAAATGATCCGGGGCTGCCAGGCAGCCCCGGATACCTTCACCGGTTGGCGAAGTACATCGTCACTTCAAAGCCGATCCGCAGATCGGTAAACGCCGGTTTTTTCCATTGCATGGTCACGTCCTCTTGCGGTTGATGAATCAGGGTTTGCCGGGGGCGACGCTTGCTTGCCGGGCCGCCTGGTAGTCCTCGTATTCGCGGTTCATCACATACGCCTTGATCTGCTCCACCTGTGCCGGCTCCAGCGAGTCGGCGAAGGCGGGCATGCCCAGCGGCCGCAGGGCACCGTCGCGGACGATCTGCTGGAACATCGTACGGCGCCCGTCGTCGGTCAGGCGCAGGTCGGGGATCAAGCCGCCGCTCTTCGCCCCGACGCCGTGGCACACCGAGCAGTAGGCGGCGTACAAGGCCTTGCCCTGGTCGATATCGGCGGCGCTGGCGTTGCCCGGATGAGGGATGCGCGTGTGCTCGGCCAGCGGTTGCTGCGCAAGCGGCGCCAGGCTGGCGCTTCCGCCCAGCTTGAACACCAGCAGGCGACTGACATTACCGACCCCCGGCGCCTTCGCCGCTTCTCCGCCGATCAGCGGCGCGACACCACCCCAGCCAGCCATGATCGCTACGTATTGTTCACCCCGGTAGCTGTAGCTCATCGGCGCGGCGACCAGGCCGGTCTGCGCGGCGAACGACCAGAGTTTCTCGCCCTTGTCCGCCGAGTAGGCTTCCAGGTTGCCGGTCGAGGTGCCCTGGAACACCAGGTTGCCTGCGGTGCTCAGGGTGCCGCCGTTCCAGTAGGTCGCCCGCGGTACGCGCCAGGCTTCCTTCTGCTTGACCGGGTCCCAGGCCAGCAGGGCGCCGGAGACCACCGACTGGGGAATGTCGGTAGCGTCGGCAAAGCCGGCGCCGGTGTTGAAGGCCTTGCGCCGGACGAAATCCTTGCCTTCGTTGCGATAGACCCCGGGAATTTCCTGGTAGGGGATGTACACCAGGCCGGTGTCGGGGCTGTACGACATGGAGTGCCAGTTGTGCGCACCGAACGGGCTTGGCCACATCACGATGGGCTTGTCTTCATAGCGCACGCCGGGCGCTTCCACCGGGCGGCCGGTGGCCAGGTCGATACGTTCGGCCCAGGTCACCTTGCCGAACTTCTCGGCGGACAGCAGCTTGCCGCTTTCCCGGTCGAGCACGTAGAAGAAGCCGTTCTTCGGCGCCTGCATGATCACCTTGCGCGGCTTGCCGTCGATTTCCAGGGTCGCCAGGGTCAACTGCTGGGTGGCGGTGAAGTCCCAGGAATCACCGGGCGTCACCTGGTAGTGCCAGGCCAGCCGGCCGCTGTCCGGGTGCACGGCGAGGATCGACGACAGGTAGAGGTTGTCGCCACCGCCGGGGCTGCGCAGCTCGCGGTTCCACGGCGAGCCGTTGCCGGTGCCGACATACAGCAGGTCGAGCTCGGGATCGTAGGCCATGCCGTCCCAGGCGGTTCCGCCGCCACCGCCTTTCCAGTAGTTGTCGCCCTTCCAGGTCTTGGCGGCTTCGGCCAGCTCAGGATGCTCGTAGGGTTTGCCCGGGTCGCCGGGCACGGTGTAGAAGCGCCAGGCCATCTTGCCGGTCTCGGCATCGTAGGCGGAGAAGTAGCCGCGCACGCCGTACTCGGCGCCGCCGTTGCCGATGATCACCTTGCCCTTCACCACCCGCGGTGCGCCGGTGATGGTGTAGGGCTTGCTGTTGTCGGTGGTCTGCTGGCTCCACAGCGGCTTGCCGGTGCGGGCATCAAGGGCGATCAGACGGCCGTCGAGGGTGCCGATGAAGACCTTGCCGTTCCACAGCGCCACACCCCGGTTGACCGCGTCGCAACAGGCATCGCGGGCCTTGTCGCGGGCCAGTTGCGGGTCGAAGGTCCAGAGCACCTTGCCGCTGGCGACGTCGACGGCGATGGCGCGGCTCCAGGACAGCGAGGCATAGAGCACGCCGTCGTGGAACAGCGGCGTGGCCTCCAGGCCGCGGTTGTTTTCCAGGTCGATGGACCAGGCCAGGCCGAGCCTGGCGACGTTGGCCGCGTTGATCTGCTGCAGCGGGCTGTAGCGTTGTTCTTCGTAGGTGCGGCCGTGGCTCAGCCACTCGCTGCCATCGGTCTGGCTGGCGACGATGGCCTTCTGGTCGACGTTCGCGGCGTGGGCGACGGGCCCGAGCAGGGCAAGCAGCAGGGCTGCGGCAAGGGACGCGGTGTTCATGCAGGCATGACTCCTGGATCTGATTGTTATGGGTGGAGTAGGGGCAACGGGGCTCAGAAGATATGCAGCAGGCGCAGGTTGATGCGGTCTGCCTCGCGGAAGCCGTTTTCCACCGACAGGTCGCGCCCGTAGTTGACCAGCAGTTGGGTACCGGGGGTGACGAAGTACGAGGCGCCGACGGTGAATTTGCGGGTCTGCGCTTCGTCGTCCATGCGCTGGCCGTCGACCTTGGTCTCGCCGCCCCACAGGCGCGAGACGCCGACCCGCACATCGAAGCGCTCGGTGAAGTTGTAGCGCAGCATCGCCTGGCCCTGGTACAGCGCCGACTGCTTGAGGGTGGCGCCGGTGGGGCCGTAGTCATCGTTGTTGCCGAAGAAGGTCACGTCGCCGACCAGGTCGAGGGTGAGCTTGTCGGTCAGGCCGGTGATGTAGCCGGCCTGCAGCACGTACTTCCAGCGATTCTCGCCAAGGTTCAGGGCGTCGTCCTTGTCGTAGCTGCCCGTCGGCACGTAGACGTAGGGGGTGATCCCGAAGTAGCGGCGCTTGGCCGGATCGTTCAGCAGCCAGATGGTCGAGGCGAGGATCAGGTCGCCGGTGCCGCTGTCGTTGCCGAGCCCCTTGGTATCGTCCTTGGCGCGCAGGCTGCCGAACGGCAGGAGGAACTGCGGGTCGATGATGAAGTTGCCGAGCTTCATGAAGTGCACGCCGCGCAGGATGCCCACGTCGGAGTCCAGGCGGGCGTCGATCGGCGCCTTGTGGCCATCGGCGTACAGCGATTTGCGTTCGGCGTGCTGGTAGTACACCAGGCCGAGATTGGTGCCTTCCGGCAAGGCGGTGTAGTCGCCGGCATCGACATCCACCGCCCGGGCGGGCGAGGTGTAGCCGGTCAGCAGGGCGATGGTGCAGGCCAGGGGGACGCGCAGGGGCGCGAGCAATGCTTTTCCGCTCTTCGTCATGTCATTACCTTTTTATTGTTCTTGTTCGTGATGCCTTCCATGTCCGAGCGCTGTCTCACCCACGCCGGACCCGGGCTCGGCTGAGCAGGAGCTGTGCCATCGTCGGCGGGTTGATCGAAAGGTCTTTGCCAATCAGTGGCTTGGATCAGGCTGGAGGCAAGGTCCGGGGCAACTTGCGCAGGGGGCTGCCGTCTCATTCTGGGACAGCCGGTGTGCGGCCAGCTGTCTCGAACTGAGACGCCGCTATCCGCCAGCGGCCCCCGGCTTTGCGCGATACGCACTGCTGTATTGCCGCGCGGATGGATTCCCCGAGGCGCGTCGGCCCTCTAGTCTGGCGGCATCGGTTTTCACTCACCCCACGAGGTTTCGCCATGTCCTCTGGCAACTCCGCGACCGCCCCTTCCTCGGCGGCGCACACCACACCCACGCTCTCCGGCTCGCTGGTGATCTTTCTCGCGATCTGCTGCGGTGCGGTGGTCGCCAACCTGTACTACGCCCAGCCCATCGTCGAGCTGATCGCGCCGTCGATCGGCCTGTCCAGCGCCAACGCCAGCCTGATCGTGTCCCTGACCCAGTTCGGCTATGCCTTGGGCCTGCTGTTCCTCGTGCCGCTGGCCGACCTGCTGGAGAACCGCCGCCTGCTGGTGGGCTTCACCCTGGCCGCCGCCGTGTGCCTGGCGGCGGCGGCATTGAGCACGACGCCGTCGCTGTTCCTGCTCTGTTCGCTGCTGATCGGCCTGACCTCGGTGGCGGTGCAGATCCTCGTACCGCTGGCCGCGCACATGGCGCCGGAAGCCTCCCGCGGGCGGGTGGTCGGCAACATCATGAGCGGCCTGCTGCTGGGCATCCTGCTGTCGCGGCCGATCTCCAGCACCCTGGCCGAAGCCTTCGGCTGGCGTGGAGTGTTCTTCGGTGCGGCGGGGCTGATGGCGTTCATGGCGGTCGTGATGGGGCTGCTGCTGCCACGCCGTCTGCCTGCGCACCAGGCCAGCTACGCAGCGTTGATCGGTTCGGTGTTCACCCTGGCCCGCCGCTATGCGGTACTGCGCGAGCGCTCGCTGTATCAAGGCCTGCTGTTCGCCGCCTTCAGCAGCTTCTGGACCATCGCGCCCATCGAACTGGTGCGCCACTACGGCTTCAGCCAGGGCGAAGTGGCGATCTTCGCCCTGGTCGGCGCGGTGGGTGCGATTGCCGCACCGATCGCCGGCCGCCTGGCCGACGCCGGGCATGGCGTGCGCGGAACCCTGGCGGCACTGCTGCTGGCGCCGCTTTCGCTGATCGTCGGTTCCTTGTCGGGCGCCGGCTGGCTGTGGATGGTGGTCACGGCGGTGGCCCTGGATTTTGCCGTGCAACTGAACATGGTCCTTGGCCAGCGTGAGGTCTACGCCCTCGATCCGCACAGCCGGGCGCGTCTCAATGCGGTGTACATGACCAGCATCTTCGTCGGCGGCGCCCTTGGTTCGCTGATCGCCAGCCCGCTCTACGAGCAGGTCGGCTGGCCGCTGTTCGCCTGCATGGCGGCGCTGCCTCCACTGGCGGCGCTGATCCTGTTCATCCTCCGTCCCCGCGCCTGAGCACGCCAGTGCAAGCGCAACGCGACACTTTGCTGCACACTGCCCGGCCAGAGACATCAGGCGAAGCCAGGAGCCGGGCTGTGGATAAATTGCAGGCGTTGAGCATGTTCGTCGAAACCGTGCGCTGCGGTGGTTACTCGGCCGCGGCGCGCAAGCTGGGCGTGGCGACCTCGTCGGTGACCCGCCAGGTCGCTGCCCTTGAAGCCGAACTGGGCACCACGTTGCTCAACCGCACCACCCGCCACAGCAGCCCGACGGTGGCGGGCCAGGACTACTACGACAAGGCCGTGGCCATCCTCGAAGCCCTGGCCGAGGCCGATGGCGCGGTGTTCGACCGCGGCAGCGAGGCCAGAGGGCGGCTGCGGGTGAACGTGCCGGTGGAGTTCGGCCGCCGGGTCATCGCCCCGCATCTTGGCCGCTTGCTGGCGCGGCATCCCGAGCTGGATATCAGCCTGACCCTCAGCGACCAGATGACCGACCTGCTCACCGAGCGGGTTGATCTGTGCGTTCGGCTTGGCTCGACCCTGAGCAGCGACGATGTGATCAGCAAACCGATAGGCCGCTTCGAGCGCTGGCTGGTGGCGAGCCCCGGCTATCTGCAGCGGGCGAGCATCCCGCGCCACCCGCTGGACCTGCTGGAGCATCAATGCCTGGTCTTCGACTACGGCCCGGCGGTGCAGAACTGGGTATTCCGCGAAGGTGGCGACAGCATCCCGATCAACGTCCAGGGGCGCCTGCGCAGCAACAACGCCGACGTCCTGCGTGAAGCGGCGATGGCCGATGGCGGCCTGGCCTTGCTGGCCGACTGGCTGGTGCTGGAGGACGTGCGCCAGGGGCGCTTGCTGCGGGTGCTGGAGGCGTTCGAAGCGAGTCCGGGGAGTGCCAGTTGTGCGATCAATGCGCTGTACCTGCCGAGCCATCGGGATTCGAGCAGGATTCGGGCTTTCGTCGGGTTTCTGGAGGAAATCCTGGGTAACGGGCATGGATTGGTCGGGAGCGTTTCGACTGGTTAAGGTTCGGCATCTATCAGGCAAGTGCTTGCCGTGGGCGGCCGCATGGCGACGACATCCAATTTGGAGCGCAGTGCGTACCGAATTGAGTTGGGCCCACTACCGCACTGCTGTCGAACAGGAGGCCGCTAGCAATCTGCGGCAACCCGGCCCAGGTCAAATCGGACGCTCTATGTCAGACGATTCCCACAGTTCCTTCCGAATCGCCTCATTGCTGGGGAAACGCCCACCCTAGAGCATGCGTGCTTCCCTTCAAGGAGGTATTCATGACTCATTTATCAATGCCGGATGTCGCTTTTCCTCGTATCCGCCGCAAGACCATCGCTCTCGTCGCTATTCCCCTGGTCGCCATCGGCACCTTCGCGGCGTTGTTCAGCCAGATCTACTTCTACAACGAAGCCGGTCATATGGCTCACGTGCGCACCATCTTCGGTGAAGAGAAGGTGGTCGAGGACGTGGGCTACGCCACCCAGTGGTTCGGCCGCACCACGACGTGGAAGCGCACCATCGGCGTCCAGTCGGCGTTGCAGGGCGATACCCATGCCAGTGGCAACCCGACGGTGACCGTCGGCACCCTGCCCATCGTGTTCCTCGGCAACGTCGACGCCAAGGCGGAGTTCAGCACCCAGTTCCGCATGCCGACAGGAGAGGCGTTCCTGACCATCGCCCATGAATACCGCACCCCGGAAAACTTCATGCAGCGGGCGCTGCTCCCGGCAGTCAAGGAAACCCTTCAGGCCACCGCCTCGCTGATGAGTGCCGACGATTACTACGCCGGTGATCGCAGCCAGTTCGGCGCCGAGTTCGAGAACCAGTTGCGTGATGGTTTGTACCTGACCAAGCGCAAGGAAATACGGATCCAGCGCGACCACCCTCCAGCGCAAACCGCAATCCTCCAGGCGGGTACCGACCAGGGCCAATACGGCGACAACCTGTCCACCCGCTTCGTCATCGAGAAACTGCGCGACGACAAGGGCATGGAAATGCGCAAGCAACAGCAGTTCCGCCTGTTTGGCGTCGAGGTGGTGGACGCCCGGGTCACCCATATCGACCCCAATCCGCAGTACCAGCAGCGTATGGTTCGCGTGCAGCAGGCCCTGGCCGAACTGGCCGTGGCCCGGCAGAACCGCCTCAAGGAAGAGGAAGAAAAACAACTGGTCTCTGCCCGCGGCGCCAAGGATGTCGAAGCCAGGCGCCAGGAAAGCCTGCGTGAGCAGATCGAACGCACCACCCAGGCCGAGACCGAAAAACAGCTCACCCTGATCAATGCCGAGCGTGAGCAGCGCCGCGCCGAAATCGAGAAAAAGACCGCCGAACTGCTGCGCGACAAAGCCCATATCACCGGCGAAGCGACCAAGATCACCGCCGATGCCGAAGCCTATGCACGGGCCGCATCGATCAAGGCGGACGGTGCGTTGCAGGCCAAGCTCGACGCCTTGGTGCGGATCAACCAGGCCTGGGCCGAGGCGGCAACCCACGCACCGGTACCAGCGGTGATGATGGGGAGCTCCGAGGGCGGAGTGGGGCGCCAGGATGAAATCAGCAAGCTGATGAGTGTCCTGGCGACCAAGGCTGCCAGGGACCTGGCGGTTGATCTCAAGACGGAGTAACGACGCGCTCGAGGTAGGAGCTGCTTCAGCTGCGAAGGACCGCGCCAGCGGTCCCGAACCCATCCCGCACGAGCCTCTGGTCAAGCTGCATCGCGGATTCACTGTTCGCCCTGGCGCGTGTATCCAGACTCGTTGAGTTGCCAGGTTTCGGGACCGCTGTGCGGTCCTTCGCAGCTGACGCAGCTCCTACCTGTGCCGCTCAGACGGGAACGACCTTGTAGCGTTTCAGGGTTCTGACTTTGCCGTGGGGGATCCTCGCTAGATGAGCGCATTGTGCACACCAGGTACCTCTGCGTACCGAGGCATAGGTTGCATGCCAGCTGTGTCCGCGGTGGCAAAGCCAATGCAGCTTTACATGGCACCGGATATAGGCCTGGGACAGGCATTGGCCACCACGTGCTCGGGCGGTTGCGTGTGCGTCGTCCAAGGTAAGTCGCTGGCGTTCACGGTTGCACCATAGACACCAGCCTCCTCTTACGACCCGATAACCGAGAGTTTCCCATTCATGGCCCTGGGCACAGCGAAAACGATACTTTCCGCGTACTCCCTCATAGGTGCTCGACAAGCATTGGCCTCCTTGTGCGGCCGCTGCGTCGTGCAGGCGCTGGAGTCCGTCCTGATGCAGATACTCCCTGGCCTTGCGCAGCCCGTCGCATTGGGGGCACCAGGTGCCGCTTAGCACAGACTGGGCAGGGGTTCGCCACTCATGGCCTGCTCCGCAACGGAACAAATAGGTGTGGTTGGTGCCGACATAGTCTGCCTCGGCCGTCAGAACCTGGCCCCCACGTTGTGCGGTCACCTCGTGAAGGTTCTGCCAGCTTTCCGAGACCAGGCGTGCGTAGAACGGGGAGCGTACACAACGCGGGCAATCTGCATTGCCCAATGCGCGGTGGCCCATGCGTGTCCAGGCATGCCCCTCGCTACACTGGAAGCGGTGGAGGGTTTTTCTGCCCAGCCATTCTTCCTCCAGGCATTGCACCCCCGACTCAGCGGCCAGTTTGTTGAGCTTGCTCCAGTACTCTTCTGGAATGCACTGCTGGCATTTGAGTTTCTGACCAGGACTGAACGACGTCATGGTTCGTTGGAAAATGTGTCCGCGCTGGCAGCGGAAGCGGTAGCTCTGGTGATGGCCGATCCAGGTGTCATCCAGGCAGTCGATACCTTGGCGCTCGGCAGCCTGGCGCAGGTGGGGCAGGCGATCGAGGACGGGATGCGGGACATGACGCTTCGTCGCTGGTGGCAACCTATCCATCGACCCGCCCCCTGCTGGCACTGGCGATCAGCCGGGCACCGCAACTGGTCGGCATGCTGCTCAAGGCAACTGGAATACCGTTGATCTTGTAGCGCGCGCTACCTTCCTCGATAACGAAGACCCCGTTGCACTGGGGGCAGGACACCTGATGGCCGACGCCGGCGATGGGGCTGCCGTTCAGGTTGGTATGGGCAAAGCCTTCGAGTACCGTGCCGCCATGGTCGGTACCGTCGCCCTTGCGGATGATTTCAAGCATGGGTTGTTCCTTGTATCAGTGGGTCTCGACCAGGCGCCAGGTGACGGCATGGCCATCCACCTCCGGCAGAGGTTCGGCGTGCCGGAAGCTGTGTTGTCCCTGGTCGGGTCGTTGCTCGCAGATCCACAGGCCCGGCCATGGGCACGGCAGGCCTGAGGGCATGCGCAGGTAGCGGTGGTCGGCGGAGGTGTCGATGTAGGCGCGGACTTCCTGCGGTGTGTCGAAACGGCGTAGCCAGAGGTTGCTGGTCACCCGGTTGAGCTGGACCTCGCCCTCGAAGGTGCCGTAGTGCAGCGAACCGATGTCCTGCACGCGCAGGGGGCGGAGGGCGTCATTGACCTTTACGTAGAGCTCGGGACGCGGGTCTGTCCCGGCCTTGCCCAGGGCAGGCCAGTCGCCGGCGCGGATGACCGTGCCCCATTCGTAGGGGAGGAGGGCGATGCGTGGGTCGTCGAGTTTGGCTTGCAGTTCTTCAGGAGTGCCGAGGGTGGCGAGCCAGTGGTGGGCGATGAAGGTGTACCAGTTGAGGTTGACGTAACCGTCGCGCCATCTTTTGTTTCCTGATGGTGGGCATAGGTCTATGCCTCTGTAGGACCAGACTGTCTCATGGCCATGGGTCTGATAGTTCTCCCAGTCGTGACAGTCCTGTATGCCCAGCCCAGCTGCTCCATGGAAGGGACGGAGCAAGGTGCAGCACTTCAGTAGGAAGGACTCGAATCTGGATTTTCCTTCACCGCGAAGCTCATCAACAGGCAAGTAGATTTTGACTGTGCTGACTCTTTTATGTACTTGTTCGTACCAACCTGCTGGGGAGTAAACTGAAAATCCATAGTTGCTGGCATGTTTAAGGCTGAGTGTGGACATGCACTTGAACTCGATGACATCCATAGGGTCAGAACTGGCTATGTGATATTGATAATCATCGAAACTCATTTTTGATAAGGGGCGTACTGTCATTCCCTTGTCTGCGCGATATCCGCCTTTGATCTTGTCTCCATACAAACTCTTGTATAGCGAGAACGCCTCGGCGATACCTTTCCGTCGGGCAGGAAAATAGGCATCCACCAAACTGAAAATGGCGACGATCCCGACCTGTTGCACGGGGAGGTCGTGATCATTTTCATCAACGTAGGTAAAGTGCCAGCGTTCGGCGTCGAACTCTGTGAAGAAGTCAGTCATTGGTCTGCTCCGAGGTATCGGCCAGCGTATATAAAGTCGCTCCATGCCGTTTGATCAGGTTCATTCAAAAATACTTGACCTGGTGCCACGTCACCCGCTGTCCGTTAACTTCCGGCAGGATCACGTTATGTTGGAAAGTCTGTCGCCCTGGGGACGGATCTTCTTCGCATATCCAGATACCCGGCCATGGACAGGGTGTGCCCGAGGTGACGCGCTTGACGTAACGTTTGCTGGTCTTGACCTTGCCGTCGGCGTCGATGACTTCGCGGATTTGCTCGGGCGTGTCGAAACGACGAAGCCAGAGGTTGCTTGTGAGCGGGTTGAAGCGGACCTCCCCGGCGATCGAGCCATAGTGCAGCGAGCCGATGTCCTGCACGCGCAGGTTGCGGATGACATCATTGACCCTCACGTACAGCTCCGGCTGTGGATCCACCTGCGCCTTGCCCAGTGCAGGCCAGTCGCCTGCCCGGATGGCAGTGCCCCACTCATAGGGGAGCACTGCGATACGTGGGTCACCCAGTTTGGCCTGCAATTCTTCGGTAGAACCTAGGTATTCAATCCAGTGGTGGGCGAGGAAGGTGTACCAGTTCAGGTTGGAGTAACCCTCCCGCCACTCTTCATTTCCAGTAGGAATACAGACGTCGATGCCCCTGTAGGACCAAGCCGTTTCATATTCAAGAGTCTGGTAATCTTCCCAGTTTTGGCATTGCTGTATTCCCAGTCCTGCGGCGCCGTGAAGAGGACGAAGAAGAGAACAGCATTTTAAGAGTAGATTTTCAAAGCGCTCTTTCCCCTCTCCTTGTAGTTCTTCTACAGGAAGGTAAATTCGTACTGTAGTAAATGTCTTATGGGTTTTTTCAAACCATCCAGCTGGGGAATATACTCCAAATAAATAATCGCTGGGGTGATGAAGGCTGAGTCGAGACATGCAGTCGAACTCGACAACACTCATTGGGCTGCTTTTGATTATGTAATCTTGATAATCGTCGAAGCCCATTTTTGAAAAAGGACGAACGATCATGCCTTTATCCTCACGATATCCTCCCTTGAGCTTGTCGCCATAGAGTTCGTAATACAAGGAGAAGGCTTCCGCAATACCTTTTCGACGCGTAGGAAGATAGGCGTCAATCAGATGAAAGATGGCCACGACTCCAACTTGTTGAACTGGCAGGGTTTGATCTGCTTCGTCTACGAAGGTGAAGTGCCAGCGTTCGGCGTCGAACTCGGCAAAGAAGTCGGTCACTGGATATCCTCCGGGGCATCTGGCCAGAACAGATAAAGTTGTTCCGTACGAGGTTGATGAAGTTGAGTGGCTTCCCACTCCTGATAGGCTCGCCATTGGCGTTGCTGCTCAGGTGAAAGCACAGGCGCGGAACTTCCGTCTTCGGATTTGGCGAAGGCCAGCGAGGCGCCCGCCGCGCTGGCGCCGCTACCCAGCCGGGCCCAGTCGAGAAGGCGTGCGTAACGGACTAACTGCGGGCCTGCCCGAGCAGTGAGAACTGCCCCCTTGACCGCTGCAGTACCTGTTGCGGCGCTTGAGCCCGGCAATAAGGCAGCGGCGCCAAGAGCTAGGAAGGGGCCTGCCAGCAACAGCTCCATCTGGGCGCGTGATCGTGCCGCCTGGGCATTGGCTTCCCGCATATCGGGCAGGGCGCTCATGGTAGGGGTGCCAGGCGGTGGGAGCTGGACCTCCAGGTGTCGCCGGGCGGCCAGGTGCTCGGCATCGATCAGGCCTACGATCAGGCCGTGAGGATCGGCAGAAGCACGCAGGGGGCGTGACAGGACCTGTGATACGGGTTTGTAGACCGGTTCGTTCTGTGCCTCGGTCATCCACCTGCGTCGTTGACGTTTATCCGCCTTGTCGCATCGATCCGTGTGGAGTAGTCGAAACTTGTCGGAGTGGCCAGCTATTCGCTGGTAAGCCTTCTTCTGGTCCTTGGATAAAGAATCATTCCCAAACTTCATCTCAATCACACTGGCCAGATTGGCCTGACTGTATTGGCCTTCACCCCCACTTGTATGGTCGATGACCCTGACCACATCAGGAATCCGCAAAAGCCCCTTTTGCCCTCCCTGAACATCCTGCCAAATCCCGCCTTCGGTATTCGAAGGCAGCGGAACCCCGATCATCCGCTCCAGCTCCTTCAACCCCAGCAGTTCATCCACCACCTCCACACTGCTGTACCCCGGCGTGTGAACACTGCTGATGCGCTTGTACTGTGACAGCGGAAAGGAACTGGGCCGGTGCGGATGCTTGCGGCTCATGATCGGCGCGGGTGGTGACTGGCTCATGTCGTAGCCCACTTCGGCGCAGTACGGCCAGCGGTACTCGAACATCTCGTTGTCCGCCCGTACCAGCAGCGCGACGGTGCGCTGGTACATGGGCGCTTCGTCGCCGCTGCGGCGGTACGGATTGGCCTTGGCGTAGCGGGCCTTTTCGCACAGGTACCAGAGGTCCAGGGGATTGGTCACAGGCAGTACCTGGCCCGAAACATCCGTCCGGGTGCTGCCGCGCGCGATGCCTGAGGGGTTCTTGTTTCCGACCTTGGGGGCATTGGAAGTCATGGTTCAGTTGTTCTCCTGGGTGGCGTCGCGAAGGAAGTCCAGTGCATGGTCGGCGTCGCCGTTCCAGTAGCTGGCATTCAGTTGCAGCAGGTCGTCCGGGTCGGTGATGGGCGTGACTTCCAGCGCCTCCTCGCGGTCGCTGGTGACCGTCTGGGTACGGCCCTGCTCGTCGGTGCGCCCGCGCAGGATGTCGCCACTGGCGCGGACGATTTCGTAGGCATGGTCCGGCAGTGGCTGCTGGCTGCCGGCATCGCGCAGGACGAAGTACTCCTGGAAGTCCCCCGGCAATCCGGGGAACTGGCCGAGGGTAGGGACCATGGTGGCGGGGCCGAGCATGTTGTGGTCCGTCGCCTTGACGGTGAAGGTGCCGGGCATGCCGATCTCGATGTTGCCGCCGGCCATGCGGATGTAGGCGCCGCCGCACATCAGGGTGAGGTGCTCCTCGGCGGACAGGCTGATGTGATGCCGGTTGGCGCTGATCTCCACGCTGCTGTCGGCTTCGACACGGATGTCGTTGCGCTGGGCCTGCAACAGCAACTGGCCGGTGTGGGTGATATGGCGCATGTCGCCATGGCGGACGAAGGTGCCCAGGCCGTTGCCGGCATTGACCACCACCTGTTCGCCTGCGGTCAGTTGCACGTTGCCCTGGGCGGCGCCGTCCAGATGCTTGCCTGCGCCGAGGGTGATGGAGGCGGGGGTGCCGGCGGCGATACCGGCCGGGGCGGAAAAGGCCATGACCGGTTCGCTCCCGGCGCCGGTGCCCCTGGCCTGGTCGTTGGCAGCATGGCCGAGGTCGCGCACCGCGTCGGTGAGTTGCTGGCGTGGCTGTTCGTCGTGGGCCATGCCGTGATGTTCGCCGGCATAGTTGCCGAGGCTGCGGGCCAGGTGCAGCGCCGCCTCCAGGGTGGCGACTATCTGTTCACGGTCGAGCTGGCCACCCTCGGCGCCGGTGCGCGCCTCGGTGCTCAACAGCAGGCCCTGGGCGGCACGCAAGGCGCCGTGCAGGTCGGTGCGCAGTTCGAAGCCTTCGCCGCGTGGCTTGCCGCCGTCCGGGCGCGGGTGGGTGAGGTAGCCCAGGTGCAGGTGGCTGGCGCCGTGGTCGTTCATCAACGCCGCGCTGATTTGCTGCAGGGTGTCGTCGAAGCGCAGTTCGCTGGCGCGGTTGCCCTTGTGCTCCTTGCTCTTGAGCGTGGAGAGGCTCTGGTGGTCGGGCAGTTTGTACGGGGTCGGGTTGGTGATCCGGTACAGGCGATTGGTGATCACGGGCTGGTCGCAATCCCCGTCGAGGAAGTCGACGATGACCTCCTGGCCGACCCGGGGCAGGGCGACATGGCCCCAGCGTGTGCCGGCCCAGGCGTGGGCCGGGCGAATCCAGCAGGAGCTGTGGCTATCGTTGCGGCCCTGGCGGTCCCAGGGAAACTGCACGCGTACGCGGCCGTGTTCGTCGACGTGGATTTCTTCGCCGGGCGGCCCGACCACCGTGGCCACCTGCGGCCCGGGAACAAGCGGACGCGGGCGCGGCGCCGGCCTCCATTCGACGCGGTCGGGAATGATCTCGGCGATGTAGCTGTAGTGGGTGCCCTGTCGGGCGTCGGCGCTTTCTTCCACCAGGCTGGTGTACTGGCGACCGCTGTGCTGGATGTGCACGGGGCGCCAGCCATGGTTCCACTGTCGGCGCGGATGACCGGTTAGATCGAAGGCCACGCCAGGCACAAGCCGCGGGTCGTCGCCCTCGACCACGGCCAGTTGCGCATCGCGACGCAGGCCGCGCAGGCGGTCGCGGGTGAAGGGCACGCCGGCGCTCTCCTGCTTGTAGCGACCGGGGTAGTCATAGCGCTCGTAATGCGGCACCTGGTGGCCACCGTCGTCGCCCAGGGCGCTGTATTCCTGCTGCGAGCGCGGGTGCTTGAAGCTGTAGTCACGCTGGGTCTGCTGACCGGTGCGCACATGCTCGCCGTAGGTGAAGCGGCGCAGGCATGGCCCTGCCGGGTCGCCGCCGGGCCTGGGCAGGTAGTGCACCGGCCCGCCGTCGATAGCGCCGTGGATGTACAGGCAGTCGCCAAGGACCAGGCGGCTGCCTTCGGCGTCATGGGCGAAACGGTGGAAGATGCCTTCCTCGGCAGCCAGGCGCAGGATGAAACTCAGGTTGGTTTCGCCGGCCTGGACGCAGTATTCACGGGGTTGGTGGGGTTCGGTGAGGAGCTGGTCATCGGCGGCGATGCCGTGTTCGGACAGCAGCATCCTGAGAATCTGCGGCGCGCTGTGCAACTGGAAGATGCGCCAGTCCGAGGACAGTTCCAGGCGCGCCAGGAGCGGTTCGACCACGGCCCGGTAGCGGGTCCGGTTGAAGCCGGTTTCGCCCTGGAAGAACGAGCTGACGCGGCCACTGAGATAGCGCACCGGCCGTTCGTCCTGCCAGATGATGAAGCGGGCGGCCTGGTCGACGACCTGGGCGAAATCGATGTCCGGGGTGCGGCTGGCCAGTTCGATCTCCAGGCGGAACGTTTCGGACAGCGCTTCGTCGAGGGTGAATTCGACCACCTCGAAGTCTTCTGCTTCGCTCACTGAAAAGGTGAAGCGCATGTTGGCCTGATGACTCATCGATACGTCCTCTGTCGCGTTGTATTCGGGGGCAAGGTGCGGCGGCCTCACATCAAGGGTTGTGTTCCCAGGCGAAGGGGCCATTGGTAGGGCGTCTGGCCTGGAGCCGTGGCGATGGAGAGGACGTGAAACGACTGGGTCGTGCAGAACACCGACAGCGCATGGCTGAGCACGCTGAACAGCAGGTGCATCTCGCCTTCGCTCAGGTAGGCGTCCGGATCCAGTTGCAGATGGGTGCTGCTACCGCGTACCGGCAGTTCCCTGAACATGCGCTCCACGGGAGTGGTGCTGATCGAGCGGATGGCCCCCAGCTTGCGCTGTGTCGCCCGGGCCAACTGGATGTTGCTGAGGCCGGGCAGGTCGTAGACACGCAGGAAGGCGATCAGCGCCGGCACACTGGCGAGGGTCAGCTGATGGGGCGAAAGGTTGGAAATCCAGCCCCACTGGCGGTCGCCGCCCAGTTCGGGCAGGTAGGACTGCGTGGGCGTCGTGAGGTTGGTGAACTCCGCCAGGTTGGTCGTGGTATCGACCTGATGGCTGATGTCGCCGGGCTGCAGCGAGGAGGGCAGTTGACCATTGCTGCAGGTCAGGTTCACCCGAGCGATTTCGTCGCTGGCGACATAGGCGCTGCCATCACCGTGGAGAAACGCTATGCGGTGATCCAGGCCGTCAGGCACCAGGCGACTGCTGACGTCGTAGTGATAGAACGCTTCCTCGCGTTCGAGAAGCCGAAAGCCCGCTGCCGAGATCGGGCGCAGGCGTTGCTCGGGTGACAGGCTCGCGCCACTGGTTGCCCGGCGGATGCAGGACACGCCATCGACGCTGAAGATATCCCAGGGCTCGGCGCCGTTTTGCCCGGCGGGTTGCAGCGGGACGTCGACCTTTGGTTCGTCCAGGCTGATGGGTGGGCTGAGGCAGGGGAAGAGGTTGATGGCCGGTGTGCAGAACAGGGACAGATCGCCCGTTTTCACCAAATGGTCCCGGGGCATGGGCGCATTGAAGCGGAACTCGAGGACCGCTTGCTGGCAAGGTTCGGATGGCCACAGATGGCGCAGGCCGGTCACACGGAAGAAGTGGAAGCGGGTCGGGTAGCAGAAGTATTCCTGGAGGATGCGATAGCCATCGAGCTTGCCCGCTGCCTGCGGCAACAGCGCTTCATCGGGGCTGAAGCCGGAGAAGCGCAGGCTGTCGGGGGGCAGGATGCGCTGCCGACCCTGGCTTTCCAGGTGGATCTGTCGCAGCTGACGCCCCAGCCAGCCGTACAGCATCAGGGCGTTTTCATCGCTGCCGCTGAGGTGGAACTCCAGATGGTCGCAGCCCAGTTTGTGCAGGGAGGCACCGGGGGAGGCCGTCAGGGTGATGCGCAGGGTGCTGGAGTCGTTGCTTTGGCTGGTGTCGATGGCTTCGATCGCCAGTGGCAGCAACGTCACCTCGGTGCAGGTGCGAAACTGGCAGCGCACGCCCTTTACCCGGCGCGATTGCACCAGTGTGCCGCGAGGTATGCGCTGGGCAGTGGTGAGGGCGCCGTCCATGGGCCTGAAGCGCATGATGGTCATGCTGGGGGTAGGTTGCAGGCAGGCCGGGTCCCGGGCCATCAGCAGCGGCTGGGTGATCTCCGGCAGGTCATCCTCGATCTTCAGTCGCAGTTTGGCAGTGAGAAACGCACAACCCTCCAGCAGGCGCTCGACATCGGCATCCTTTGCCGAGGTGCCGAGGAACGGCTCCAGGGCGGGATTCCTGCGGGAAAAGACCCGCCCCAGCCGACGCAGATAATCCAGTTCCTCGACGAATTTTTCCTTGAGTGAGGCCATACCGCTCTCCCTTGTGAGCCTAGGGGAGCGATTCTCAGGGGGTAGCAGTACCCGGATAAATCAGATGATTCTGAAAGAGGGTGGCGAAATTTCAGCAGGTGCGACTGGCAAAAAATGCGGGGGAGATGACAGGCGTCTGATTGCTCGATAGAGGGTATCGACTCCGGAAATTCCAGACGCTTACTGAATCACGGGAATAAAAATGCCCCCTTGAGGCGTTCACCTCGAGGGGGCATTTTCTTGAGCGATGGGCTCAGACGTTGAAGCGGAAGTGCATCACATCACCGTCCTTGACGATGTAGTCCTTGCCTTCCAGGCGCCATTTACCGGCTTCCTTGGCTCCGCCTTCGCCCTTGTACTGGATGAAGTCGTCGTAGGCGACCACTTCGGCGCGGATGAAGCCTTTTTCGAAGTCGGTGTGGATCACGCCAGCGGCCTGTGGCGCGGTGGCGCCGACGCGGACGGTCCAGGCGCGGACTTCCTGCACGCCGGCAGTGAAGTAGGTCTGCAGGTTGAGCAGGGCGTAGCCGGCGCGGATCACGCGGTTCAGGCCCGGCTCTTCGAGGCCCAGGGCTTCGAGGAACATGTCCTTCTCTTCGCCTTCGTCGAGCTCGGCGATTTCCGCTTCGATCTTGTTGCACACCGGCACCACCACCGCGCCTTCTTCTTCGGCGATGGCACGGACCACGTCCAGGTGCGGATTGTTGTCGAAGCCGTCTTCGGCAACGTTGGCGATGTACATCACCGGCTTGCTGGTCAGCAGGTGGAAGCCGCGGATCACCGCCTTCTCGTCGTCACCCATGTTCTTCATCAGGCTGCGCGCCGGCTTGCCTTCGGTGAAGTGGGGGATGAGTTTTTCCAGGATGGCTTTCTGCGCCAGGGCATCCTTGTCGCCGCCCTTGGCGTTGCGCGCGACCTTCTGCAGTTGCTTCTCGCAGCTGTCGAGGTCGGCGAAGATCAGTTCCAGGTCGATGATCTCGATGTCGCGCTTGGGGTCGACGCTGTTGGAGACGTGGATCACGTTCTCGTCTTCGAAGCAGCGCACCACGTGGGCGATGGCGTCGGTCTCGCGGATGTTGGCGAGGAACTTGTTGCCCAGGCCTTCACCCTTGGAAGCACCGGCTACCAGGCCGGCGATGTCGACGAATTCCATGGTGGTCGGCAGGATGCGCTGCGGCTTGACGATGGCCGCCAGGGCGTCCAGGCGGGCGTCCGGCATCGGCACGATGCCGCTGTTCGGCTCGATGGTGCAGAAGGGGAAGTTCTCCGCCGCGATACCGGATTTGGTCAAGGCGTTGAACAGGGTGGACTTGCCGACGTTGGGCAGGCCGACGATGCCGCAATTGAATCCCATGGTGAATCCCTCTTCGTGAAGTCAGGCCTTCTGGCTGTGCAGCTCTCTCATCGCACGCGTCCAGTCGCCGGCGAGGATGTCCGGCAGCACGCCGAGGGCAAAATCGATACTGGCGTCGAGCTTGTCCTGCTCGGCGCGCGGCGCCTTGCCCAGGACGAAGTTGGACACCAGCTTGGCATCACCCGGGTGGCCGATGCCAAGCCGCAGACGGTGAAAGTCGTTCTTGTTGCCGAGCTGCGCGATGATGTCGCGCAGGCCGTTGTGCCCGCCATGGCCGCCGCCCTTCTTGAGCTTGGCGACGCCGGGAGGCAGGTCGAGTTCGTCGTGGGCCACCAGGATGGCATCTGGCTCGATGCGGAAGAAATTGGCCAGTGCAGCAACGGCCTGGCCGCTGCGGTTCATGTAGGTGGTGGGGATCAACAGACGAACGTCTTTGCCCTGATGGCTGAATTTTGCCGTCAGGCCGAAATACTTGCGGTCAGCGGTCAGGGAGACGCGCTGGGCGCTGGCGATGCGTTCAACGAAAAGAGCCCCTGCGTTATGCCGGGTCTGTTCGTATTCGGGGCCCGGGTTTCCCAGGCCGACGATCAACTGGATGGCGGTCACGTCAGGGGCTCTTCCTTGGAGTTGGGGGTTGCGGCGTCAGCGCCGCAACCCGGGCAACACCGGCGAACCGAGTGGATTACTCGGCAGCGCCTTCTGCTTCTGGAGCAACGCGCGGAGCGTGGACGTTGGCAACAGCCTTGTCATCACCGTGGGCCAGAGCGACGAACTCTACGCCTTTCGGAGCTTTCAGGTCCGACAGGTGGATGATGGTGCCGATTTCGGCGTTGGCCAGGTCGACTTCGATGAACTCAGGCAGGTCCTTGGCTTCGCAGGAAACTTCGATTTCGTTTTCTACGTGCGAAATCTCGCCACCTTTCTTGACCGGAGCTTCTTCGTTGACGAAGTGAACCGGAACCTTGGCGGTCAGTTTCTGGCCAGCTACGACGCGAACGAAGTCAGCGTGCAGGATGATGCCTTTCGATGGGTGACGCTGCATCGCTTTGACAACGACGTTCTGCTTGGCGCCGTCGACGTTCAGTTCGATAACGTGGCTGAAGGCAGCTTCGTTTTCGAACAGCTTGGCGATTTCCTTGGCCAGGATGGTTACGGATTCAGCGGCTTTGTCGCCACCGTAAACAACGGCAGGGATGCTGAGAGCGTGACGCAGGCGGCGGCTCGCACCTTTCCCCAGGTCAGTACGCGCTTGGGCGTTCAGGATGAAATCAGTCATTTTGAATCTCCAAAATTAGCCGGATCCGAATGGCGTTTGCGACCAACGCCAAAGCGGAAAGGGCAAAAAAGCCCCGCCCCAACAACAGGTGTTGGGGCGGGGCGCTTTACGTCAACGGATGTTCGCGAGGCAGATGCCTTAGCGGAACATCGCGCTGATCGATTCTTCGTTGCTGATGCGGCGGACCGCTTCGGCGACGACCGGTGCGATATCCAGTTGACGGATACGGTCACAGGCTTGTGCTGCGGCGGACAGCGGGATGGTGTTGGTCACCACCAGCTCGTCGAGCACGGAATTCTCGATGTTCTCGATCGCGCGACCGGAGAGTACAGGGTGCGTGCAGTAGGCGTAAACCTTGGCAGCGCCATGTTCTTTCAGGGCCTTGGCCGCGTGGCACAGGGTGCCGGCGGTATCGACCATGTCGTCGACGAGAATGCAGGTGCGACCTTCGACATCACCGATGATGTGCATCACTTCGGAGTGATTGGCCTTCTCGCGGCGTTTGTCGATGATACCCAGGTCGACACCCAGGGACTTGGCGACGGCACGTGCACGCACGACACCACCGATGTCCGGGGAGACGATCATCAGGTTTTCGAAACGCTGGTCTTCGATGTCATCCACCAGAACGGGGGAGCCGTAGATGTTATCTACCGGAATATCGAAGAAACCCTGGATCTGGTCAGCGTGCAGGTCGACGGTGAGAACACGGTCGATACCTACGACGGTGAGCATGTCAGCGACGACTTTGGCGCTGATAGCTACACGCGCCGAACGCGGACGGCGGTCCTGGCGGGCATATCCGAAGTAAGGAATCACGGCGGTGATTCGGGACGCTGAGGAGCGGCGGAAGGCGTCGGCCATCACTACCAGTTCCATCAGATTATCGTTGGTTGGCGCGCAAGTCGGCTGAATGATAAAGACGTCCTTACCGCGGACGTTTTCATTAATCTCAGTGCTGATTTCGCCGTCGGAGAACTTGCCGACAGAAACATCACCCAGTGGGATATGCAGCTGACGTACGACACGCCGAGCCAGATCGGGGTTGGCGTTCCCCGTAAAGACCATCATCTTGGACACGCGCAGTACCTGAAGGCTGAGGGTATACCTGGATGAGTATAAGGAAAATGGCAGGGGCGGCTGGATTCGAACCAACGCATGGCAGGATCAAAACCTGCTGCCTTACCGCTTGGCGACGCCCCTGTATCTGTTGCTGCGAGTACCTGGTACTCGATTCCTAGCGCAGACTTCGTAACTTGCGATGCAACATCGAAACGTTGCTTCCCTTTGCCACGAACCCTGTTTGGGACTCTGCAAGAAGGGCCAAAACTCTATCAGCTTCAGCTTTGTCTGGGAAGGCCCCAAACACACAACTTCCAGTGCCGGTGAGTCTTGCATCAGTGAACTTGCTTAGCAAATTCAAGGAGTTACGTACTTCTGGGTAACTCTGCTCAACTACCGCTTGACAGTCATTTCGACTGTTTCCCTCGGGAACGGGGCGCACTTTAATGGGCTTTGAATTACGTGTCAACAAAGGATGCGAAAAAATTTCCGCCGTACTTACAGACACTTGCGGAACCAGCACGACGTACCAGGGCTCGTGCGGGTCGACCGGCACGAGCTTCTCGCCCACGCCCTCGGCGAAGGCGGCATGGCCGCGGACGAACACCGGAACGTCGGCGCCCAGGCCCAGACCCAGTTCGGCGAGCTGGTCTTCGCTGCAGCGGGTGTTCCACAGGTGATCGAGGGCGAGCAGGGTGGTCGCCGCGTCCGAGCTGCCACCGCCGATGCCGCCGCCCATGGGCAGCACCTTGTCCAGCCAGATATCGGCGCCCAGCGATGTGCCGGTCAGCTGTTGCAGTTTGCGCGCGGCGCGGACGATCAGGTTGCTGTCGTGGGGAACGTCGGCGATCTCGGTGTTCAGGCGGATCTGGCCATCCTCGCGCACGGCGAAGGTCAGTTCATCGCCATGGTCGAGGAACTGGAACAGAGTCTGCAGCTCGTGATAGCCGTCGGCACGACGGCCGAGGATATGCAGCATCAGGTTCAGCTTGGCCGGGGCCGGCAGGGTCAGTTTCTCGCTCATCTCAGTGGCCCAGCTGGCGTGGCTGCCATTCCTTGAGGACCACGGTCACGTCCAGGTTCTGGCCGTGCATCTTGATCCGTTCCGGCAGCCAGTAGCCGTTCTGCTCGGTGTAGCTGGTGTACTCCACCTGCCAGCCATCCTGCTCCAGGCTGGCCAGGCGGCTGTCGCCGTCGAGGGTCAGGCGGCTCTTGCTGTCCGGTGCGGGCAGGCCACGGACCCACCAGACCAGGTGCGAGACCGGCAGCTCCCAGCCCAGTTGCTCGGCCAGCAGGGTTTCCGGGGTCGGTGCTTCGAAGCGGCCCTGGTTGGCGACCTCCAGCACCACCTGGCCGGGACGTCCGGTCAGCCGTGCCGCGCCGCGCCCCAGGGGGCCGGACAGGCGAATGTCGTAGTAATCCTGGCGTTGCAGCCAGAACAGGGTGCCGCTGCCGGAGTCCTTCGGCGCGCGGATGCCGACCTTGCCGTTGATCTGCCAGCCGTCGAGGGTGCTCAACTGCTGTTTATGTTCCTTCCACAGTTGCGGGCTGCCCTGGCCCTGAACGGCTTCTTTCGAACCGAAACCGGCGCAGCCGGCGAGCAGGGCGATCAGGCTGAAGGTAATGACGTGGCGCAAGAACATAGGCTTAAAGGGTCTCGGATCCGGTCAGGCGCAGGACGGTCTTGCGCAGGATAGGGCTGTCGGGCTGGGCTTCGAAGGCTTTGGCCCAGACCTGGCGGGCCTCGCGCTTCTTGCCGTTGGCCCAGAGCACTTCGCCCAGGTGGGCCGCGACTTCGTGATCGGGGAAGCGCTCCAGGGCGCGACGCAGCAGGCGTTCGGCCTCTTCCAGGTTGCCCAGGCGGTAGTTGACCCAGCCGAGGCTGTCGAGCACGGCGGGATCTTCCGGGGTCAGCTGGTGGGCTTTTTCGATCAACTGCTTGGCTTCGGCGTAGCGCGTGGTGCGGTCGGCGAGGGTATAGCCGAGGGCGTTGAGGGCCATGGCGTTTTCCGGCTCGCGGCTGATGATGGCGCGCAGGTCCTTTTCCATCTGTCCCAGGTCGTCGCGCTTTTCGGCGAGCATGGCCCGGGTGTAGAGCAGGTTGAGGTCATCCGGGTATTGCTTGATGGCCTTGTCCAGCACGCGTACTGCCTGCTCTTCCTTGGCGTTGTTGCCAAGGGTCTCGGCTTCGATCAGGTACAGCTGGATCGCATAGTCGGGCTGGCTTTCCCGGGCCTGGTCAAGGCGGCGGATGGCTTCGTCGGTGCGGCCGTTGGCGATGAGGATATCGGCCTGGCGCAACTGGGCCGGCAGGTAGTCGTTGCCGGCGCCGACCTGGGCGTACTCGGCAAGGGCACCCTCTGGATCGTTGCGCTCTTCGTGGATGCGGCCGAGGTTGAGGTGCGCGGCGTCGACATGGCTGTCGCGGTCGATCAGGTCCTGCAGGTAGCCGGTGGCCTCGTCATAGGCCTTGGCTTCGAGGCTGACCAGGGCCAGGGAATAGCGCAGTTCGTCATCGTCCGGGTATTGCTGGAGCAGGCTGGCGAACTCGTTCTTGGCATCGTCGATGCGGTCCTGTTCGACCAGCATGCGCGCGTAGGTCAGGCGCAGGCGCTTGTCGTCCGGGTTGCGGGCGATGCTCTTGCGCAGCAGCGGCAGGGCTTCGCCGCCGCGGTCGAGGCTTTGCAGCAGGCGCGCGCGGAGCAGGATCGGGGCGATTTCGCTGTCCTGCTGTGGTGGATGGGCTTCGAGCAGGGCCAGGGCCTCCTCGGACTTGCCGTCCTGTTGCAGGAGCAGGGCCTTGCCGAATACCAGCTGGCTGTTGTCCGGGTACTTTTGCAGCAGGCGATCGAAGCTCTTCAGCAGGCCGTCGCGGGTGTCCTGGTCGGTCTCCGCGGCAGACAGGGCGAGGAAGTCGAAATGGGTATCGCCCTGGCCCTGGAGCACTTTCTCCATATAGGCCATGGAGTCGTCATAGCGTCCGGCGCGGGCCAGCTGGATGGCTGCTGCGCGCTGGGCGTCGATGTTTTCCGGGTCGTTTTTGGCCCACAGCAGCGAGGTGTCCAGCGCCGACTGATCGGCGCCCAGGTACTCGGCGATACGGAAGGCGCGTTCGGAAATCGCCGCGTCCTGGGTCTTCTCGGCCTGGGCCACGTAGTTGTCCAGGGCGATATCGAAGCGATTGCGCTGCCCGGCCAGCTCCGCGACCAGCAGGCTATAGAGGGTGTCCTGGCTGAACGAGCCATAGACCGTTGGCTCGGTCTTCGCCACGGGGGCGGTGGCCTGCTCGCTGGCAGGCGACGAGGACTCCCCGGTACCCGGCAGGGACTGGCAGCCCTGGAGCAGGGCAAGGGCGAGCAGCAACGCGGAAGATCTATTCATGATGAGGATTTTGAGCGACTGACCTGCGGTCGGGCCATCATGACACAAGCGTCATGGCAAACCCACCCGCGATGAAGGTGTTGGATACCCATATCTCAAGGCATATTTCAAGGCGTACAAGGCCAAGACAACCATACTCGGCAAGGGTTCGATGGCGCTTGGTCGTAGTGGCCCGTTTGCCGGGTTAGAATGCGCGCCCCATCGCTCCCGACGCTATCGAGGCCCGCACCATGACCCTAGGCATAGTCGCCGCACTCCACGAAGAAATCGCCGATCTGCTGGCCGAAATGGCTCCCGGGGCCCAGGTCGAGCACATCGGGATGCGCGACTATCACGTGGGCAGGCTGCATGGCCAGGATTGCGTCGTCGTCCTCGCCCGTATCGGCAAGGTGGCGGCAGCAGCCACCACTGCGGCGCTGATTCATCGGTTCGGGGTCAAGGAAGTGGTCTTCACCGGGGTTGCCGGCGGTCTTGCCCGGGGCATTTCGGTCGGTGACGTGGTCGTTGCCGACTCGCTGATCCAGCACGACATGGACGCCAGCCCGCTCTTCCCGCGTTTCGAGGTGCCGTTGCTCGGGCGCGGCCTGTTCGATGCCGAGTCGGTCCTGCGCGATTCACTGGCACAAGCCGCCCGCGACTGGCTCGCCGAGGAGATGCCCGGCCAGGTCAGCGCCGGCCTGCGCGATGAACTGCACCTGACCACACCGCGCGTCCACGTCGGCCAGATCGCCAGCGGCGACCGCTTCGTCTCCAGCGCCGACGAGGTAACCCGCCTGCGCGACAGACTGCCGCAGGCGCTCGCGGTGGAAATGGAAGGTGCCGCGCTGGCACAGGTATGCCACGAGTACGGCGTGCCCTTCGCCGTGATGCGCACCATTTCCGACGCTGCCGACGACAGCGCCCATGTCGATTTCCCGCGTTTCCTGCGCGATGTCGCCAGTCACTACTCCCACGGCATCCTCCGGCGTTTCCTGATGGCACGCTGCTGATGATCGCGAGCGGTGGTTGTTCTGGAACCTGCGAAGTAGGACAATTATCGGCTTCACGTCACAACCAGCGACCTTGAATGGCCTTTCTTGCCCTCGGTATCAACCATAAGACTGCCTCGGTAGACGTACGCGAGCGCGTGGCGTTTACCCCCGAGCAGCTGGTCGAAGCCTTGCAGCAGCTCTGCCGACTGACCGCCAGCCGCGAAGCCGCGATCCTTTCGACCTGCAACCGCAGCGAACTGTACATCGAGCAGGACCACCTGGCGGCGGACAGCGTGCTGCGCTGGCTGGCCGACTATCACCACCTGAGCATCGACGAGCTGCGTGCCAGTGCCTATATCCACGAGGAGCACGACGCGGTCCGGCACATGATGCGGGTCGCTTCCGGGCTCGACTCGCTGGTGCTCGGCGAGCCGCAGATCCTCGGCCAGATGAAGTCCGCCTACGCCGTGGCGCGCGAGGCCGGGACCATCGGCCCGCTGCTTGGCCGGTTGTTCCAGGCCACCTTCAGCGCCGCCAAGCAGGTACGCACCGATACCGCCATCGGCGAGAACCCGGTCTCCGTGGCCTTTGCTGCGGTGAGCCTGGCCCGGCAGATCTTCAGTGACCTCGGACGCAGTCAGGCACTGCTGATCGGTGCCGGCGAGACCATCACCCTGGTTGCCCGCCACCTGCACGAGCAGGGCGTACGCCGCATCGTCGTGGCCAACCGTACCCTGGAACGGGCCAGCACCCTGGCCGAACAGTTCGGCGCCCGCGCGGTGCTGCTGGCGGATATCCCGCAGGAACTGGTCAACAGCGACATCGTCATCAGCTCCACCGCCAGCCAGTTGCCGATTCTCGGCAAGGGCGCGGTGGAAAGCGCACTGAAGCTGCGCCGGCACAAGCCGATCTTCATGGTCGATATCGCCGTCCCTCGTGATATCGAGCCGGAAGTGGGCGAGCTGGACGATGTCTACCTTTATACCGTCGATGACCTGCACGATGTCGTCGCGGAAAACCTCAAGAGCCGCCAGGGCGCTGCCCAGGCCGCCGAAGAACTGGTCAGCGTCGGCGTCGAGGACTTCATGTCGCGCCTGCGCGAACTGGCGGCGGTGGATGTCCTGCGTGCCTATCGCCAGCAGAGCGAGCGGCTGCGCGACGAAGAACTGCAAAAGGCCCAGCGCCTGCTGGCCAATGGCGCCAGCGCCGAGGACGTGCTGGTGCAACTGGCCCGCGGCCTGACCAACAAACTGCTGCATGCGCCCAGCGTGCAGTTGAAAAAGCTCTCCGCCGAAGGCCGCCTCGATGCGCTGGCCATGGCCCAGGAACTCTTTGCCCTCAACGAGGGCCCCACGGATAAATCCCCGCAATGAAAGCGTCGCTGCTGAAAAAACTGGAAATCCTCCAGGACCGCTTCGAGGAACTGACCGCCCTGCTCGGCGATGCCGAGGTCATTTCCGACCAGACCCGCTTCCGCGCCTATTCCCGGGAATATGCCGAAGTCGAGCCGGTGGCCGCCGGCTATGTGCAGTGGCGCAAGTTGCAGGACGACCTTGAAGGCGCCCAGCTCCTGCTCAAGGACAGCGATCCCGACCTGCGCGAGATGGCCGTGGAGGAAGTCCGCGAGGCCAAGGAGCAGTTGCTGGTGCTGGAAGACCACTTGCAACGCCTGCTCCTGCCGAAAGACCCGAACGACGGGCGCAACGTGTTCCTGGAAATCCGCGCCGGGACCGGTGGCGACGAGGCGGCGATCTTCTCCGGCGACCTGTTCCGCATGTATTCGCGCTACGCCGAGCGGCGTGGCTGGCGCCTGGAGATCCTCTCGGAGAACGAGGGCGAGCACGGCGGCTACAAGGAAATCATCGCCCGGGTCGAGGGCGAGAGTGTCTACGGCAAGCTCAAGTTCGAGTCCGGCGCTCACCGGGTGCAGCGGGTTCCGGAGACCGAGTCCCAGGGCCGTATCCACACCTCGGCCTGTACCGTGGCGGTGCTGCCGGAGCCGGACGAGCAGGTAGCGATCGAGATCAACCCGGCCGACCTGCGTGTCGATACCTATCGCGCCTCCGGCGCCGGTGGTCAGCACGTCAACAAGACCGACTCGGCGATCCGCATCACTCACTTGCCCACCGGCATCGTCGTCGAATGCCAGGAAGAACGCTCCCAGCACAAGAACCGCGCCCGGGCGATGTCCTGGCTGTCGGCCAAGCTCAATGACATGCAGACCAGCGCCGCGCAGAACGCCATGGCCTCCGAGCGCAAGCTGCTGGTGGGTTCCGGCGACCGCTCCGAACGGATCCGTACCTACAACTATCCACAGGGCCGGGTCACCGATCACCGCATCAACCTGACCCTGTATTCGCTGGACGAAGTGCTGGCGGGTGGCGTGGACGCTGTAATCGAACCGCTGCTGGCGGAATACCAGGCCGATCAACTGGCCGCACTGGGTGACTGAATGACCATTATCGCCAGCCTGCTCCGCGGCGCGGAGCTTCCCGATTCGCCGACCGCGCGCCTCGACAGCGAACTGCTGCTGGCCGCCGCCATCGGCAAGACCCGCAGCTACCTGCATACCTGGCCGGAACGCATCGTCAGCAGTGAAGCGGCGCAGACCTTCGCCGACTACCTGCAACGACGCCGTGCCGGCGAGCCGGTGGCCTACATCCTTGGTCAGCAGGGGTTCTGGAACCTCGACCTGGAAGTGGCGCCGCACACCCTGATCCCGCGTCCGGAAACCGAGCTGCTGGTGGAAACCGCCATGGCCCTGCAGCCCGCCGCCAACGC
Source organism: Pseudomonas sp. FG98 (assembly GCF_057808595.1). Taxonomy (NCBI): domain Bacteria; kingdom Pseudomonadati; phylum Pseudomonadota; class Gammaproteobacteria; order Pseudomonadales; family Pseudomonadaceae; genus Pseudomonas; species Pseudomonas sp. FG98. Next base: position 88,023 of record NZ_JBMDIJ010000013.1, read on the forward strand.
CCGGGTCCTCGATCTCGGCACCGGTACCGGCGCCATTGCCCTGGCCCTGGCCAGCGAGCGCCGCGAGTGGCAGGTGACCGCCGTTGACCGGGTGCCGGAGGCCGTGGCCCTGGCCGAGCGCAATCGCCAGCGCCTGCAGCTGGACAACGTCAGCGTGCTTGCCAGCCACTGGTTCAGCGCCCTGGATGGTCAGCGCTTCGAGCTGATCATCAGCAACCCGCCGTATATCGCCGCCGAAGACCCGCACCTGGTCGCCGGCGACGTGCGCTTCGAGCCGAGCAGTGCCCTGGTGGCCGGCGCCGATGGTCTGGACGATCTGCGCCAGATCGTGGCCAAGGCACCCGAGCATCTGGTCGAAGGTGGCTGGCTGCTGCTGGAGCACGGCTACGACCAGGCCGCGTCGGTGCGCGAGCTGCTGGCCCGGCACGGTTTCGAGCAGATCGAGAGCCGTCTCGACCTCAACGCCCACGAACGCATCACCCTGGGGCGCCTGCCGTGCTGACCGACGAGGAACTGCTGCGTTACAGCCGGCAGATCCTGCTGGCGCAGATCGATATCGACGGCCAGTTGCGCCTGAAGCAGGCCAGTGCGCTGATCGTCGGGCTTGGCGGGCTTGGCTCGCCGGTGGCGCTGTATCTCGCCGCGGCGGGTGTCGGCAGCCTGCACCTGGCCGACTTCGACACCGTCGACCTGACCAACCTGCAACGCCAGATCATGCATGACGGCGCTTCGGTCGGCCGGTCCAAGGTGGACTCGGCGCTGGACCGCCTGGGTGCGCTGAACCCGGATATCCAGTTGGTCGCCCATCGTCGTGCGCTGGACGAAGACTCCCTGGCCGCGGCGGTGGACGCCGTCGACCTGGTGCTGGATTGCTCGGACAACTTCGGCACCCGCGAAGCCGTCAACGCCGCTTGCGTCAAAGCCGGCAAGCCGCTGGTGAGCGGTGCGGCGATTCGTCTGGAAGGGCAGTTGTCGGTGTTCGATCCACGGCGTGCGGAAAGTCCCTGTTATCACTGCCTGTATGGCCATGGCAGCGAAGCCGAGCTGACCTGTAGCGAAGCTGGTGTGGTCGGTCCCCTGGTCGGCCTGGTCGGTAGTCTGCAAGCGCTGGAGGCCCTGAAGCTGCTGGCCGGATTCGGCGAGCCATTGGTGGGACGCCTGCTGCTGGTGGATGCCCTCGGCACGCGCTTCCGCGAACTGCGGGTCAAACGCGATCCAGCCTGCGCCGTGTGCGGAAGCAGCCATGGCTGAGCCTTCGGCGCCGGTCGGCGTGTTCGACTCCGGGGTCGGCGGTCTGTCGGTACTGGCCGAGATCAGCCGCCTGCTGCCCAACGAGTCGCTTCTTTATGTAGCCGACTGCGGCAATATCCCCTACGGCGAAAAATCCCCCGAGTTCATCCGCCAGCGCTGCCGTCAGGTTGCCGGATTCTTCCAGGAGCAGGGGGTCAAGGCCGTGGTCCTGGCCTGCAACACCGCCACCGTGGCCGCCGCTGCCGACCTGCGCGAGCAGTTTCCACACTGGCCGCTGGTGGGCATGGAGCCGGCGGTCAAGCCGGCGGCCGCTGCGACCCGCAGTGGCGTGGTCGGCGTGCTGGCCACCACCGGCACCCTGCAGAGCGCCAAGTTCGCAGCATTGCTCGATCGTTTCGCCACTGATGTCCAGGTGGTGACCCAGCCATGCCCCGGCCTGGTCGAACTGATCGAATCGGGCGACCTGAACAGCCCGGCCCTGCGCCAGTTGCTGCTGGGCTATGTCGAACCTTTGCTGGCGGCCGGTTGCGACACCATCATCCTCGGCTGCACCCACTATCCCTTCCTGCGTCCGCTGCTGAGCCAGATGGTTCCGGCCTCGGTGGCGATCATCGACACCGGTGCCGCCGTTGCCCGGCAACTGCAACGCCTGCTCGCCGAACGCAACCTGCTGGCCAGCGGCCCGGCGCGCCCCGCCGAGTTCTGGACCAGTGCCGATCCCGAGCATTTGAAAAAGATCCTGCCGTTGTTGTGGAATAAATCTGACCGTGTGCAAAGCTTCAGTCGGTAATCGACAAAATTTTCACAAAAAGTTGAAAAACCACTGAACTCCTTTGTAAGCGCTGATTTCTACTACGTTGTCTGATGGGACAAAAAAACCAACAAGCAGGATTTCTATAAAGGACGTTTCTCATGAAGAAACTGATTTGTGCGGCTGCGCTTGCAGTTGCAACCCTGGGGCAAGCATTCACTGCGCAGGCTGCGGACCTGACCTTTGCGGTCGGCCAGACCAGCGACTCCACCATGACCTACCGACTCGGCCTCGAGTCCAACTGGGATGCCAGTTGGTGGCAGACCAGCGTTGGCCGCCTGACCGGCTACTGGGATGCCGGCTACACCTACTGGGATGGTGACAAGACATCGAGCAACCACAGCCTGTCGTTCGCGCCGGTGTTCGTCTACGAGTTCGCCGGCGAGTCGGTCAAGCCGTACATCGAGGCGGGCATCGGTGTCGCGGCGTTCGCCAATACCAAGCTGGAAAGTAACAACCTGGGCGGTTCCTTCCAGTTCGAAGACCGCATCGGTTTCGGCCTGCGCTTCGCCGGAGGCCATGAAATCGGTATCCGCGCGATCCACTACTCCAATGCCGGGATCAGCCAGCCCAACGACGGTGTCGAGAGCTATGCCCTGCATTACCGCATGGCGCTCTGAGGCATGAGCGATTAAAAAGAAACCCCGCCGGATCCGGCGGGGTTTCTTTTTGTCAGGGCTGTTTTATCGTCGCAGTGGCCACAGACTGCTGACCGACAACGCCTCCAGCACCATTTCAGGCATGCGCTGCGGCAACCGGTCGATGATCGCCAGTGCCGCGCTGTCGGCCGTCCATTGCTGAGGCACGGCAATGCTCAGGGTCACCGGCTTCTTCAAGGTTTGTGGCGCGATCAGGGTCAGGTCGATCTCCTGTGGCGAAAGCTGGCTGCGGGTTTCGCTGAACCATTGCCCCAGGCTGTTCTGCGCGCTTGGCCATTGGCTGCTTTCATGCTGTTGCAATGCCGTGATGCTGCTGAGAATCCCCACCACGTGCGCCTTGCGGCCTGCCAGCAGCAGCGGCAGTGCGCTGTCCAGGCAATGCGCGCTGGCCGCGACGTTGCTGGCGATCAGCGCTTCGAGCATCGCGGTACCGGTGGTGTGCGGGTCCAGGTAGTCGCAGGTGCCGGCGTTGAGGATCAGCAGGTCAAGTGCGCCCCAGTGCTCGTGGATGCGCCGGCTCATCGCCTCGGCATGTGCCGGGTCGCTGAGGTCGCCGTCCAGCACCAGGCTGCGTGGCGATAAATCCTCTGGTAGTGCATCGAGAGGGGCGCGTCCGCTGAGCGCCACGTGATGACCAAGGGTGAGCAACTGCAAGGCCAATGCGTGACCGAGGCCATTGCTGGCACCGGTGACCCAGATTCGTTTCTTATGCTCGGTAGTCACGGTCGTTCTCGACTTCTAGATCTTTTGGGAGTTGTTTGAATGCCTCGATTGCGCGCCGTCGGCTCATGCCCAGATCGACAATGGGTTGTGGATAACCCTTCACCGAAAACAGGCCGCCGGGGCTGTGGATTTCCTTGTCGTCGAGGTCTTTCAGCTCCGGCAGCCAGTGTCGCAGGAAGCGTCCCTTGCTGTCGAAGCGTTCCGACTGGCTCACCGGGTTGAATACCCTGAAATAAGGCACTGAATCGGTTCCGGTAGAGGCGCTCCACTGCCAGCCACCGTTGTTGGCGGCAAGGTCGCCGTCTATCAGATGACGCATGAAAAAACGTTCGCCTTCGCGCCAGTCGATCAGCAGGTTCTTGCTCAGGAACATGGCCACGACCATACGCAGACGGTTATGCATCCAGCCGGTGGCAAGCAATTGGCGCATGGCGGCATCGACGATCGGCACCCCGGTGCGGCCTTCCTGCCAGGCCTTGAGGTCCGCCGGGGCGTTGCGCCATTTCAGCGCTTCAGTGGCCGGGCGGAAGGCGCGATGGCGCGAGACCCGCGGGTAACCCGTCAGCACATGCTTGTAGAACTCGCGCCAGAGCAGTTCGTTGATCCAGGTGACCGCGCCGGGATTGCCGCTTTCGAACTCGCCGTGATTGCTGGCCAGGGCGGCGTGCAGGCACTGGCGAACCGAAATCACCCCGGCGGCCAGATAAGGCGAGAGCTGGCTGGTGCCATCCACTGCGGGCAGGTCCCGTTGCTGCGGGTATTCGGCCATGGCGTCTTCGGCGAAATCCTTCAGGCGCCGGCGCGCGTGGTCTTCGCCGGCGGGCCAGTGCTCGCGCAGGGTTTCGGCTGGTGTCGGAAAACCTTTGATGGCCTCGGGTACCTGGTCACTGGCGATTTGGGTCTTGTCCTGCTTGCGTGGCAGCCGCTGCAAGCCGGGCAGGGCATGGTGCAGGCGCTGGTAGCAGACCTTGCGGAACTGGGTGAAGACCTTGAAGTAGCCATCGCTTTTGGTCAGCACGGTGCCGGGCTTGAACAGCAGCTGATCGAGGTAGCTATGCAGGCGGATATCGTGATCTCGCAGCAGCTCGCCGACCTGGCGGTCGCGCTGCTCCTCGTGGATGCCGTACTCCTCATTGATGTGCACGTCCTGTACGTCATGTTCGCGACAGACGTCGTGCACCACTCGCGCTGCGCTGCTCCAGTGCTCGGCGTGGCGGATCAGCAAGGGGATGTTGTAGTGGGCCAGGGCGTCCTTCAGTTCGCGCAGGTTGCGCAGCCAGAAATCCACCTTGCACGAGGCATCGTCGTGGTCTTTCCATTGGCCGGGGCTGATTAGCCACAGGGCCAGGGTCGGCCCGCGCTCGCTGGCGGCGGCAAGCGCGGTGTTGTCGTGAATGCGCAGGTCGTTGCGCAGCCAGATCAATTGCATGAAGTGTTTCCAGTCGGAGAGGGCCGGACGAGCGTCCCAAGGCCGTGCAGTCTGCGCTGTGCCGCCAGCGGCGAGTCGAGCAGATGCCAGTCGGGGGCATTGTCCAATGCGTGCTTATGTAAGGTGACCGCAGCGCCGAACAGGAGTTTCGGCACCTTGAGCGGATTCAGGTCGCGGCGCAGCTGTTCGCAGTCGGCGACCTGGTTGACGCTGAGCAGCAAAGCCGCAGCGTTGAGCCGATCCGCAGCCAGGGCCAGGTCCCGGCCGTGCAGCGGAAGGTCCAGGACCTCCACCGGACAACCGCCATCGCTGACCAGCCAGGCGCACAGCCACAGGTAGGGATCGAAGAATTGGCCGCCGACGCTGACCAGCAATGCCGGTGCGCCGTTCAACTGGCGGTTGTTGTGATAGACCCGCAAGCCCAGCTTGCTGCGCAGCCAGCTGTGGAAGAACGCTTGCTCCACCCGGGCGCAGGGGTGGACCTGCCAGCGCACTTCCAGCTCGCTCAACAGCGGTAGCAGCAGTTGCTCGCACAGGGTGGACGCCGGGTACAGCGCCATGGCCTGGTTGAACTGCTGGTCGAGCTGGCGTTCGGCGAGGCGGGCGATGCAGTTGGTCAGCAGGGCCGACAGCGTTTTCCAGTCGTCCGTGCCCTGCTGGGTGCTTGGTGGCGGGCCGTTGTCCAGCAACGGCAGGACCTGGCTGACTGCAACCCCGCGGTTGAGCCAGGACAGGATGGTCTGGATGCGTTGCACCTGGTCGCTGCTGTAGAGCCGATGGCCCTTGCTGGTGCGTTGCGGGATCACCAGACCGTAGCGGCGTTCCCAGGCGCGCAGGGTGACCGGATTGACCCCGGTCAGGCGGGCGATCTCGCGGATCGGCAGCAGGGCGTCAGAGGGGTCAGATGGCATTGCGCAAGCTCAGGTTTTCCGGGTGTGGCTGCAGGTAGACCTGGGTCAGCAGATAGGGATCGGGGTGATGCCGCAGGTGGTGCTTGAGCAGGGTCAGGGGGACCACCAGCGGCACCACGCCGGCCATGTACTGATCGATCAGGGTGCGGATCTCCTGTTTGTCCTGCGGTCCGAGGAAGCGTCGCAGGTAGCCGCTCAGGTGCATCAGCACGTTGCCGTGGGTACCCCGGCTGGCACAGCGCGACAGGGCAGTCATCAATTGGCTGAAGTAGCGCATGCCCAGTTCCTCGGGGTCGTCCTGGCGGGTCATGCTGCCCAGCAACTTGCCGAGCACCTTGTACTGCTCGGGGTTGTGCGCCATCAGCTGGTACTTGTAGCGCGAGTGGAAGGCGATCAGTGCATGGCGGCTCAGGCCCTCGCCGCGCAGGCGCTGCCAGTCGGCATAGGCCAGCACGCGGGTGATGAAGTTTTCCCGCAGCACCGGGTCGCACAGGCGACCTTCTTCTTCCAGCGGCAGGTCCGGGCGCAGTTCGCGAAAGCGCGCGGCATACAGGCCGCTGGCGCGCTGGCGGGCGGGGTAGCCGTTGTCCTGGTAGACCTTGATCCGTTCGAGGCCACAGGAAGGCGACTTCTGCATGAAGATGTAGCCGCAGATATCGTCCAGCTCGGCAGCGGCGTGCTCGGCGTAGTCGCGCAGGGCATCGGACACGTCCAGGGAGGGGTCGCGGCTGCCGGTGGCGCGGGGGTGATCAGGGTCGCCAGTGAGATGGATCGCCGCCCGTGGCGTACCGAGGCCGATCGCCACTTCCGGACAGACGGGTACCAGTTCGAAGTGCTCGGCGAGGACGTCGGTGCACAGACGGGACTGTTTGTGGCCGCCGTTGAAGCGGACTTCTTCACCGGCCAGGCAGGCGCTGAGGGCGATTTTCGGTTTGTGGTCGAACATGCGGGAGCGGCCTTTCTTGTACAAAGACAAAAACCTGTACAACTTTGCTCAGCATAGGCTCAAGGTTGTACAAGTCAATATCCCTGTAGAGGCCAGAATGCCCGCAGGGTTTATTCCAGGTGTTCGATCAACCGGCGTGCGGCTTCCTGGCCGCTGAGCCAGGCGCCTTCGACCCGGCCGGACAGGCACCAGTCGCCACAGGCATAGAGGCCCAGGTCGGCGTCGGCCAGCACGCCCCACTCATGGCTGCCGGCGGGGCGGGCGTAGAGCCAGCGGTGGGCCAGGGTGAAGCTTGGCGCGGGTACGGCGCAGCCCACCAGCTCGGCGAAATCGCCCAGCAGTTGCTCGATCACCGCTTCCTTCGGCAGGTCGATGTGCTGCTTGCTCCAGGTCGAGGTGGCGTGCAGTACCCAGGTATCGAGGTGTTCGTCGCGGCCCGGTTTGCTGCGGTTGCGTGCCAGCCAGTCGAGCGCGCAGTCCTGGACGAAGCAGCCTTGCATCGGGGTATCGAGCGGGGTGTCGAAGCCGAGGGCGATGGCCCAGGTCGGTTCCATCTGCACGCCGGCGGCAGCGGCGGCGAGCTTCGGCGTGGCGGCCAGCAGCGGCGTGGCCTGGGGCGCGGGGACGGCGACGATGACCCGGCTGAACGGGCCATGGCTGCAGCCTTCGGTGTCCTGCAGATGCCAGTAATGCTTGCCGCGGAAGACCTCGCTGATGCGGCAACTGAAGTTCACCGTGACGTCCTTGAGCAGGCCGCGGGTGATTGCGCTCATGCGCGGTACACCGACCCAGCGGGTCTGTTCGTCGGGGGAGGGGGTGAGTTGGCCGTCGCGGTAGTTGTACAGCTGCGGCTTCCATTCGGCGACCCAGCCCTTGTTCTGCCAGTGCTGGACCTGCTCGACGAAGCGGCGGTCGCGGGCCGTGAAGTATTGTGCGCCAAGGTCCAGGGCGCCCGCGTCGCTGCGCTTGCTGGCCATGCGTCCGCCGCTGCCGTGGCCCTTGTCGAACAGGTGCACGGTCAAGCCTTGCTTTTGCAATGCCTGGGCTGCGGAGAGTCCGGCGATGCCGGCACCGATGATGGCGATAGGTACAGTCATGATGGCCTCTTTGAACCTTTATCAGTACAGACAGCCGTGCTGTCGACAAACCTGTACAACTCTGAAGTTCTGTATAAGATTGTCCGGCTCGCTACGACGGGTTGGCCTATGTTTATCCCAGAGTGAACGGTCAAAAAAGTGCCTTGCTCTTAAAAATAGACCAGCCCACGCCATACAGAGGACACGGCCATGAATATATTGCTGACCGGCGGTACCGGCCTTATCGGACAGCAGCTGTGTCGCCACTGGCTCGACCAGGGGCACCAGCTGACCGTCTGGAGTCGTCGTCCCGAACAGGTTGGAAAGCTGTGTGGCAGCGGAGTTCGCGCTATCGGCCAATTGCAGGAGTATGGCGACGGTCCGCTGGATGCGGTGGTCAACCTGGCCGGTGCGCCGATCGCCGATCGACCCTGGACCGCGTCGCGCCGGGCCCAGCTATGGGGCAGCCGGATCACCCTGACCGAACACCTGCTGGCCTGGCTGGAACGCCGTGAGCAACGCCCGGCGGTGCTGGTTTCCGGCTCGGCCGTGGGCTGGTACGGCGATGGCGGCGAGCGCGAGCTGACCGAAGCCTCGCGGCCGGTGAAGGAAGACTTCGCCAGCCAGCTGTGCATCGCCTGGGAGGAAACCGCTCAGCGTGCCGAGGCCCTGGGCATTCGCGTGGTGCTGCTGCGCACCGGTCTGGTGCTGTCCGCCGAGGGCGGCTTTTTGTCGCGCCTGCGCCTGCCGTTCAAACTCGGGCTGGGCGGGCCTATCGGCGATGGTCGGCAATGGATGCCGTGGATCCATATAGAGGATGAAATCGCCCTGATCGATTTTCTCTTGCAGCGCGATGACGCCAGCGGTCCTTATAATGCCTGCGCTCCGGAGCCGGTGCGCAACCGCGAATTCGCCCGCCGCCTGGGTCGCACCCTGCATCGTCCGGCGTTTATGCCGCTGCCCGCGCTGGTACTCAAGGCTGGCCTTGGCGAGTTGTCGACGCTGCTGCTCGGTGGTCAGCGCGCCCGCCCGGTACGAGCCCTGGCGGCGGGTTTCACCTTCCGTTTCAACGATGTGCAATCGGCGCTGGACGACTTGTCCCGGCGCCTCTGAAAAGGATGTTGCATGACCGATCATGCTCTGCTGCTGGTCAACCTGGGTTCGCCGGCGTCCACTTCCGTCGCCGATGTGCGCCGTTATCTCAATCAGTTCCTGATGGACCCTTACGTCATCGACCTGCCCTGGCCGGTGCGGCGCCTGCTGGTGTCGCTGATCCTGATCAAGCGCCCGGAGCAGTCGGCCCATGCCTATGCCTCCATCTGGTGGCCGGAGGGCTCGCCGCTGGTGGTGCTGACCCGGCGCCTGCAGGAGGCCATGCGCGCCCATTGGCGTCATGGTCCGGTGGAGATCGCCATGCGCTATGGCGAGCCGGCATTGCCCTCGGTGCTGCAGCGCCTGGCCGCCCAGGGCGTGCGCAAGGTGACCCTGGCGCCGCTGTATCCGCAGTTCGCCGACAGCACGGTGACCACGGTGGTGGAACTGGCCAGGGCGACCATCGCCGAACACAAGCTGCCGCTGGAGATGGCCGTGCTGCAGCCGTTCTACGACCAGCCCGAGTACATCGACGCCCTGGTCGCCAGCGCCAGGCCGTGGCTGGAGCAGGATTTCGATCACCTGCTGCTGAGCTTCCACGGCCTGCCGGAGCGGCACCTGAAGAAGCTCGACCCCACCGGCAAGCACAACTTTCAGGACGCCGATTGCTGCCGTGACGCCTCGGCCGAGATGCTCGCCGTCTGCTATCGCGGCCAGTGCCTGCGTACCGCCCAGACCTTCGCGAAGAAGATGGGCCTGCCGGACGGCAAGTGGTCGGTGTCGTTCCAGTCGCGCCTGGGCAAGGCCAAGTGGATCGAGCCCTACACCGAGGCGCGTCTCGACGAACTGGCCAAGGCCGGGGCGAAGAAGCTGTTGGTGATGTGCCCGGCCTTTGTTGCCGACTGCATCGAGACCCTGGAGGAGATCGGTGATCGCGGCCGCGAGCAGTTCATCGAGGCAGGGGGCGAGGAGCTGACCCTGGTGCCGTGCCTGAACGACCACCCGCAATGGGTCGAGGCGCTGACCACGCTCTGCGAGCGGGCCTGAAAAACAGAAGGGGCTGCACATGCAGCCCCTTCTGTTTTCAATGGATGATCGCCTGGCTCAAGGCAGGTGATCGTCCATCACCTTGTTTTTCCAGCCATCGTTGCCCGGCAGCAGCAGGTTCAGGGCAATGGCCACCACCGCGCACAGGGCGATGCCTTTCAGGCCCCAGTCGTCCGGGCCGTCGCCGCTACCGACCAGCACACCGCCGATACCGAACACCAGGGTCACCGAGACGATCACCAGGTTGCGCGCTTCGCTGAGGTCGATCTTGTGGCGGATCATGGTGTTCATGCCCACCGCCGCGATCGAGCCGAACAGCAGGCAGAGAATGCCGCCCATCACCGGTACCGGAATGCTTTGCAGCAGCGCGCCGAACTTGCCGATGAAGGCCAGGGCAATGGCGAAGACCGCCGCCCAGGTCATGATCTTCGGGTTGTAGTTCTTGGTCAGCATCACCGCGCCGGTGACTTCGGCGTAGGTGGTGTTGGGCGGGCCGCCGAACAGGCCGGCGGTGGTGGTGGCAATGCCGTCACCCAGCAGGGTGCGGTGCAGGCCAGGCTTCTTCAGGTAATCGCGACCAGTCACGCTGCCGACCGCGATGACCCCGCCGATATGCTCGATCGCCGGTGCCAGGGCCACCGGAACGATGAACAGGATGGCCTGCCAGTTGAACGCCGGAGCGGTGAACTTCGGCAGTTCCAGCCACGGCGCTGCGGCGATCTTGGCCACGTCGACCACGCCGAAGGCGAAGGACAGGGCAAAGCCCACCAGCACGCCGGCAATGATCGGCACCAGGCGGAAGATGCCCTTGCCGAATACCGCGACGATCAGGGTGGTCAGCAGCGCCGGCATGGAGATCATCATCGCCGTGCTGTACGGCAGCAGCACCGTGCCGTCACCGGCCTTGCCCATGGCCATGTTGGCGGCGATCGGCGCCATGGCCAGGCCGATGGAGATGATCACCGGGCCGATCACCACCGGTGGCAGCAGGCGATCGATAAAGCCGGTGCCCTTGATCTTCACCGCCAGGCCGAGGAAGGTGTAGACGAAGCCGGCAGCCATCACCCCGCCCATGGTCTCGGCCAGGCCGAACTGGCCCTTGGCGAGGATGATCGGGGTGATGAAGGCGAAGCTCGACGCCAGGAACACTGGCACCTGGCGGCCGGTGACCACCTGGAACAGCAGGGTACCGAGGCCGGCGGTGAACAGCGCGACGTTGGGATCCAGGCCGGTGATCAGCGGCATCAGCACCAGGGCGCCGAAGGCCACGAAGAGCATTTGTGCACCAGAGACGATCTGCCGCCAGAGCGGGTCGTTGAACTCGTCCTGCATGCTCAGGTGTCCTTCTGCTTGGTGCCGAAGATCTTGTCACCGGCATCGCCCAGGCCAGGGATGATGTAGCCGTGTTCGTTCAGGCGCTCGTCGATCGAGGCGGTGTACAGCTTGACGTCCGGGTGGGCCTTCTCGACCACGGCGATGCCTTCCGGTGCGGCGACCAGGACCATGGCGCGGATGTCCTTGCAGCCGGCACGCTTGAGCAGGTCGATGGTGGCGACCATGGAGCCGCCGGTGGCCAGCATCGGGTCGATGATCAGCGCCAGGCGCTGGTCGATTTCCGGGGCGAGCTTTTCCAGGTAGGTGTGCGCTTCGAGGGTTTCCTCGTTGCGCGCCACGCCCACGGCGCTGACCTTGGCGCCCGGGATCAGGCTGAGGACGCCGTCGAGCATGCCGATGCCGGCGCGCAGGATCGGCACCACGGTGATCTTCTTGCCGGCGATCTTCTCGACCTGGACCTTGCCGCACCAGCCATCGATTTCGTAGTTTTCCAGGGGCAGGTCCTGGGTGGCCTCGTAGGTCAGGAGCGCGCCGACTTCCTGGGCGAGTTCGCGAAAGTTCTTGGTGCTGATATCGGCACGGCGCATCAGGCCGAGCTTGTGGCGGATCAGCGGATGGCGGATCTCACGGATGGGCATAGGGGGAGGGCTCCGGAATGCGGGCAAAAAAACCGCGCTAGATTAATCTATTCGGTTGCATGTGTCCTATAGGCATACTGGACGTTAGTCCAGAAATGCTTGATCTGGTGCGTGTGGATGCGTACCTTTGCCCGCTTTTCCAAATCCTGACCACTTGGAGAGCATCATGTCCGCTGATCTCGAGCACATCCGTCAAGTCATGCGAGAAGCCGACTGCCTGTACAACGAGGCCGAAGTCGAAGCGGCGATCGCCCGCGTTGGCGCACAGATCAGCGACAAGCTCGCCGACAGCAACCCGGTGGTGTTCTGCGTGATGAACGGCGGCCTGATCTTCGCCGGCAAGCTGCTGACCCACCTGCAGTTCCCGCTGGAGTCGTCCTACCTGCACGCCACCCGCTACCGCAACCAGACCAGCGGCGGCGATCTGTTCTGGAAGGCCAAGCCGGAAGTCTCGTTCATCGACCGCGACGTGCTGATCATCGACGACATCCTCGACGAAGGTCACACCCTCAGCGCCATCCTCGACTTCTGCCGTCATGCCGGTGCGCGCAACGTCTATACCGCCGTGCTGATCGACAAGGACCATGACCGCAAGGCCAGCCCTGACCTCAAGGCCGACTTCACCGGCCTGAGCTGCATCGACCGCTATGTCTTCGGCTACGGCATGGACTACAAGGGCTACTGGCGCAACGCCAATGGCATCTACGCGGTCAAGGGACTCTAAGCTCATGCGCCAGCCCGGTTTCCTCGATCAGTCGTTGTTCGCCGCCATGGCGCAAAAGGCCGCGCAAAGTCCGCGCGGCCGTCAGCACCACAACTTCCACGAAATGGACGAGCCGTGCCACCGCATGGCCGTCGGTTTGCAGCCGGAAACCTACATCCCGCCCCATCGCCACCAGTCCCTGGACAAGGCGGAAACTCTGGTGGTGCTCAAGGGCAAGCTGGGCCTCCTGATCTTCGATGAGGCCGGTGCGGTGGTGGACAAGCGTGTCCTCCAGGCCGGTGGCGAGTGTGTCGGAGTCGATTTGCCGGTCGGCATCTTCCACGGCCTGGTGGTGCTGGAGCGCGACAGCCTGCTGTTCGAGTGCAAGGCCGGTCCGTACCGCCCGGTGGGCGAGGGTGATATGGCGCCCTGGGCGCCGAAGGAAGGCGAGGCCGAGGTGGCTGCCTACCAGGACTGGATGCGCGCGCAGTTCGATTGATTCCCGCGAGGGTCGTCATGCTAGAGTGCCAGGCCGCCTACAAGGAGCCTGTCATGCGTGCGATCCTCCCGCTTCTCCTGTTCATCAGTCTCCCCGCGGCCGCTGCTGCACCGATGCACAGCCAGTTCCTGCCGCCAGATGAGCTGGCCGTGCGCCAGGACGCCCCGGAAACCCAGGAGCTGCTGCAAGTCACCCACTATTCGGTGGTGGTGGGCAACCAGCGCCAGTCCAACCAGCAGCCGCTGCCGATCACCTCGTCGCTGACCATGCGCCTCAAGGGCAAGCCCCTGAGCCAGGGCGCCAGCATCAACCAGGTGGTGATCAGTTTCGACGGCGAGGGCAAGAGCCTGCGCAAGCCGGTCTACGACAGCGCGACCCGCACCCTGACGCTCAACTATGCCCCCGCGCAGTACCAGGTGATTCTCGACCTGTTGCGCAACGACACTGTCTACGTGCAATTCCTCAGCTACGGCAACGGCCATATCTGGGCCGATCTGCATACCGGAACCCTTCGCACGCGCTGAGTGGCGGGGTACACTCCCGGCCCATTGGAAAATGTCCCTGATGGTTCAGTTGGAGTCGGTAATGCGTAAAGACAAGAAGCAGGTGATTGGCGACGAAATCAGCGACGACTACGTCAAGTCGTTCCTTATCTACGAGCCGGCCGACGGCCTGACCTCGCCTTCGCACCACAAGCTGATCAAGGGCTACCGCGGCCTGCGCATCGACGACTTCGAGCGCTATGTCGGCTTCTTCGTCGAAGCGGGCTATGACCTGGACGGCAAGGACGAGCACGGCAAGACCTTCGTCGAAGTGATCGCCGATCAGCGCAACGCGCCGGAATACATCGAGATCATCGACAAGGCCCGGGGCTGAACTGAACAACTCTCTGTGGGAGCGGGTTCACCCGCGATGCGTCAGTGGATTCACCACCGCAATCGCGGCGGTCCGGCGTTCCGGTGAACCCGCTCCCACAGGGGCCTTGTCGAGCTTTCCAGTGATGTAAGCATCACAAATCGCCAGACATAAAAAAACGCCCAGAAGGGCGTTTTTTTATCGGAGCAGATCAGACGTAGCTGGGCGCCGGGCTGCTTTCGACCAGGCCCAGGGCCTCGTCGTTGTACGCTGCGATCTTGTGGTACAGATCGGCGTCGGCGGCCAGGACCTTTTCCCGTGCAGGGAAGATTTCCTTGAGCTTTTCAGCCCACTCGCCCTTGGCTTTGTCGGCGAAGCAGCGTTCGATCAGTTCCAGCATGATCGACACGGTCACCGAAGCGCCCGGCGAAGCACCCAGCAGTGCGGCCAGCGAGCCGTCCTGCGCGGCCACCAGTTCGGTACCGAACTGCAGGATGCCGCCTTTCTTCGGGTCCTTCTTGATGATCTGCACGCGCTGGCCAGCCACTTCCAGGCGCCAGTCCTCGGCTTTCGCCTCGGGGTAGAAGCGGCGCAGGGAGTCCAGGCGCTGCTCCATCGACTGCATCACTTCGCTGACCAGGTACTTGGTCAGGTCCATGTTGTCGCGGGCCACGGCCAGCATCGGGCCGATGTTGCCCATGCGTACCGACAGCGGCAGGTCGAGGAACGAACCGTGCTTGAGGAACTTGGTGGTGAAGCCGGCATAAGGCCCGAACAGCAGGGACTTCTTGCCGTCGACCACGCGGGTGTCGAGGTGCGGTACCGACATCGGCGGTGCGCCCACCGCAGCCTGGCTGTAGACCTTGGCCTGGTGCTGCTTGACGATTTCCGGGTTGTCGCAGCGCAGCCACTGGCCGCTTACCGGGAAGCCACCGAAGCCCTTGCTTTCCGGGATGCCCGACTGTTGCAGCAGCGGCAGGGCCGCGCCACCGGCGCCGAGGAACACGAAGCGGGCGTCGACGTCACGGCTGCTGCCGCTGTTGACGTCCTTGACGCTGACGGTCCAGCCGCTGCCGTTACGGCGCAGGCCGGTGACCTTCTTGGAGTACTTGACCTGTGCGTCCGCGGCGTTGCCCAGGTGCTTGAGCAGCTTGTTGGTCAGGGCCCCGAAGTTGACGTCGGTGCCTTTCATCACGCGGGTCGCGGCGATCTTCTGGTCAGCCGGGCGGCCCGGCATCATCAGCGGCATCCAGTCCTTCATCACCGATTGGTCTTCGGTGTATTCCATCTCGGCGAAGGCGTGGTGCTGCTTGAGCAGCTCATAGCGCTTCTTGAGGAAGGCGATACCTTTGTCACCCTCGACGTAGCTCAGGTGCGGCACGGGGTTGATGAACGCCCGTGGCGAACTGAACGCGCCTTTCTTGCTCAGGTAGGCCCAGAACTGCCGGGATACCTCGAACTGGGTGTTGATGTGCACCGCTTTCTTGATGTCGATGCTGCCGTCGGCAGCCTGAGGCGTGTAGTTCAGTTCACACAGCCCGGCATGGCCGGTACCCGCGTTGTTCCACGGATTGGAACTTTCCGCGGCACCCGAATCCATCAACTCGACGACTTCCAGCTTGATCGCCGGGTCGAGTTCC
Organism: Pseudomonas sp. FG98; assembly: GCF_057808595.1. Classification (NCBI taxonomy): domain Bacteria; kingdom Pseudomonadati; phylum Pseudomonadota; class Gammaproteobacteria; order Pseudomonadales; family Pseudomonadaceae; genus Pseudomonas; species Pseudomonas sp. FG98. The sequence continues at coordinate 103,638 of NZ_JBMDIJ010000013.1, forward strand.
TTGAGCAGCACGGCCAGGGTGGCACTCATGATGCCCGCGCCTACCAGTACTACATCGACTGCTTCGTTCTGCGCCATTAACGCATCTCCAAAATCATCAGCACCTAATTGACAGCATAGGATCCCGGTCACGCGGGATCGCCATATCCGCTACTTCACAGTTTTTCCAACGTTCACGGACACTGCCAGCCGGGCTCTCTACGTTGCATATGAACGCATCCAGCGGCCGGTGCGGCAATTCGACTTATGGTCGAGGCGCCCGTCGTGCGCTGTGGACCGGCCTCAGTCGTTCACCTCGGATGAGGACTGATACCAGCTGCTCGGGGCTGTTCGGGACACTGATGATGCTTTTGCACATACCAGACTGTTCATGCTCGCCACACTCTCGTGAAGTTGTGAAAACCCGTTTTTTCACGCTCTTTTGGAGTCGTGAACCTCAAAAAGGAGCCGTGCAGGGCAGGCTCGTCAGGTTCAGTGCAAAGCGTGGGGCCGAGAAAAGCGGGCACACCGGCTGCGCAAGACCTGTGTGAACGGCTCTCTGTGGGCGATTTTGGAAGGTGCCGATGCATGGCATTGGCGGTGTTGCGGGGCCCGATCAGGAGACGTCCTTATAATCGGGGGCAGATTATAACGATGTCGCGGGCAGAAATGGCCTTTATTAACGACTTTTCTTGCGCGCCCGTCAGGCGGCGAGGGCGCGTTGCAGCAGATTGCCACGACGACGCGCCACGACCCGGGCGCTGGCGGGCAGCGGACGGTTCAGCCAGCGCAGCTCCGGCTCGTTGACCTCGACCCAGCCGGCCCCGACGGGCGGCTGCTCGCAGCACTTGAATGCCAGGCACAGGCCCTGGGCATCGAGGCGGGCGAAATGACGTTGTGGCTGGCGCTTGAAGAGCAGGGACCAGAAGCTGTTCATGGCGAAGTACCTGATGGGGACTGGCGCAAGGATAGGCCGCGGATGATGAAGTCCGTATGACAGGGGAATCCATGCATGAAAGAAGGGTCCAACCCTCCAGGGATCCGATGACTGGCGCAGCACGCGCTGGGTATACTGGCGCCCTTTGCCGCCATTCCAGGAGAGATGAGCATGTTGCAACGTTTGTTGTTCGGTTTGATCGCTGTGACCAGCCTGACTCTGGTCGGGTGCGCCCATAGTCCGCAACAACTCAGCCCGCAGCCGAAACTCACTGCCCAGCTCGCACCCGTTGGCCATGGCCAGCCGGTGGTGGTGCGGGTGGTCGATGGCCGCGGCACCCAGACCCTCGGCACCCGTGGTGGTCTGTACCCGGAAACCAGCGCCATCACCGTGACCGGCAACGATGTCCTGCCGAAGCTGCAGGCCCAGGCCGAAGCGGCGGTACGCCTGCTGGGCTTCACCCCGACGCCGAACGCCTACAACGCGCCACAGCTGACTGTGACCCTGGCCGAGCTGAAGTACCAATCGCCGAAGGAAGGCATGTACGTGACCGAAGCGACCATCGGCGCCACCTTCAAGGCTGATGTGAGCAACGCCAACCGTCGCTACAGCGGCCGTTACGGTGCGTCCCTGGACCAGCGCTTCGGCATGGCGCCGAACCAGGAAACCAACACCAAGCTGGTCGGCGATGTGTTGAGCGACGCCCTGACCCGCCTGTTCAAGGACCCGACCATCGGTCAGGTGCTGGGCGAATAAGCTTCACCGCAGAAATGCAAAAAGCCCGCGTCCTGTGCTCAGGACGCGGGCTTTTTTGTGTGTCCTACGCTGATCCTGTGGGAGCTGGCTTGCCAGCGATGGCGTCGGTGGATACACCATCGCTATCGCTGGCAAGCCAGCTCCCACAGAGTCCACGTTGTCAGGCGGCTTCCACATAGAAATCGAGCACGCTGATACCGGTCTGGCTATCAACCTCCGGCAAATGATCGTGGTGATGGCCGCCCAGGGCGCAATAGACCAGCCACTGGCGGTCCTGGACGTTGAAGGCCAAACCGTCGATCAGCGCTTCCTGCTCCTCGCTCTGGGCTATCAGATAGAGGCGATCCTGGTTTTCGGCGTGCAGCATGACAAGCTCCGGTGCGTTGCGAGGGCGACAGGGTGGCTTGAATTGATGACGATCGTATGAATGTGGCGGCCCGTTGGTCATTTGGTCGTAAAGGACGGGCGAACGCGGGCGGCTTGGGTAGAATGCGCGCGTTTTGACGCAATCCTGGCTATTTCGAGGTAAGGCGATGTCGCTGCAAATGCTCTGGGGGCTGTTCGCTGCCCACCCGGCCAAACTCATCAATCTGCTGGCCCTGGTACTCACCTGCCCGGGCGGCATGCTGCTGCACAGTGCCCGCCGTCGCGCCGCGCGCGCCATCGACAGCCTGCCAGCGGGCGAGGCGGCGATCGACCTGCTGACCCAGCGGGTCAATCGCTTCTACTACAGCCTGGGCTTTGCCTTCCTGGCCATGGCCTTGCTGCTGTCCTGGGTCAGTACCTGGATCTGATAGCTGTGAGGCTTTCATCGCTGGCAAGCCAGCTCCCACAAGGTTCTGGGCCAGCCACAGTATCTGTGCCCGGCGCGGTCCCTGTGGGAGCTGGCTTGCCAGCGATGAGGCCCTCAAGCCTTACAGCGGCAACCCGGCCTTGACCCGATACTGATTCCTCACCGGCGTCGCGTACTGCAACACCAGGTACGGCCGGTGTTCCTCCGGGCAGGCCTCCAGGCGCCGCTGCCACTCGGCCTGGGCCTTGGCCAGCTCTTCCGCACCGAATACCTCGCTGGCCTTCGGCACCTGCAACTGCGGGTCGGCATCCGCCCACTGCGCATACGCCAGGTAGTGCACCGGGAACAGCCGGTAGCCGCCGAGAATCTGCTTGTCGATATGCGCGGCCAGTTGCTTGGTGTCCTCGAACTGCGCGGTCACCGGCGCGGTGAAGTTGATATGCACCCGGCCCTTGTAGCCGGTGATGCCCAGGCCGATGCTCAGGTCGTCCTCGCCCGGGGCCTTGCTGTAGCTGCCAGTGGTGGCGCGGATATACAGCTCGCGGGCCTTGGCCTGGTCGCACGGGTCGTATTCGTAGCTGATCGACACCGGGCTCAGGTTCAGTGACTGGATCACCTCGCCGAACGGCTCGTCCTTGCGGCTCATGTGGAACATCTTGAGGATCGCCGAGTCGGTACGGTCGTCGCCGTCCTTGGCCCGGCCTTCGGCCTGGGCGATCCAGATCGAGGCGCGGTCGTTGCGGATCGAGTGATTGATGTAAGCCGAAAGCAGCTGGTAGGCCGCCAGCTTCTCGCGTCGGCCGCTGATGGAGCGGTGCACGATGAAGCTCTTGTTCAGGCGCATCATGTCGCTGACGAACGGCTTCTGCAGCAGGTTGTCGCCGATGGCGATGCGCGGGGTCGGCAGGCCGGCGTGATAGACGGCGTAGTTGACGAAGGCCGGGTCCATGACGATGTCACGGTGGTTGGCCAGGAACAGATAGGCGGTGCCCGACTTGAACTGCTCGACGCCGGTGTAGGTCACTCCGTCGGTGGCACGATCGATGGTGTGGTCGACGTAGAACTCGACCTTGTCCTGCAGGGTCGCGACGCACTTCACCCCGGCGAACTCCTTGCGCAGGCGCCGTGCGATCAGCGGCTTGAGCAGCCAGCCGAAGCCGTTGGCCATCCGCGGGAAGCGGAACCGGGTCAGGATATCGAGGAATGCCGGATCGCTGAGCAGGCGTGCCAGAACGGCAGGGACCTCAGCGTCGTCATAGGGTCGGATGGCATCGAATTCGCCCATCATGCTCTCTTGTTGTGAAACGACTAGGGTAAAGGGTAGGGCTGCGCCGCAAGACCAGGCTCGCGGGCGCAGGACCGGCAATTATACGCACAAGTAACCGTGGAGACCGCGATGCTGGAAACTGCGTTCTACGATTGTCCTTATTGCGGCGAGGAAGTGGAGACCACACTCGACCTTTCCGGTGGCGACCAGACCTATATCGAGGACTGCGCCGTCTGTTGTCGTCCGATCGTCTTCATTCTGCAGGTGCATGGTGACGAATGGATGCTCGATGTGAAACGCGAGGATGATTGATGCAGCGAATCTACGAGCCGGAAAACCTCCTGGAGGCCGAAGTCCTGCTGGGCATGCTCGGCAACGAAGGGATCGATGCCCACCTGGTCGGTCGCGACCTGATGGGCGGTATCGGCGAGCTGCCAATGCAGGGGCTGCTCGGCCTTGCCGTGGCGGATGACCAGGCCGAGTACGCACGGGAGCTGATCGCCGCGTACAATGCCGCCCTGCCGCTTCCTGGCGATGAGCCGGATAGTTTCCCCGGAGTCCTGATTTGCTAGGTTTTGTAGGAAAAGTGCCTGCGCGGCGATCATGCTGCGTTGAAAACAGGCTCGGAATGCTCATTTACAACCAGTAAACTCCGCTTCCTCGCCTGTTTTCGCCTTGCCTGATCGCCGCTCGGCGACTTTTCCTACAAACCCAAGGTTTGCCCTGATGTGTGGACGTTACGCCCTGTTCCGCTGGTCGCCGGCCTTCGCCGCGTTGCCCGGCTTTCCCGCTGGCCAGAAGGCGCAGTGGAACATTTCCCCTGGCGCGCAGGTGCTGATCCAGCGCCGTGAAGCCGACCAGCTGACCCTGGCCCGCGCCCGCTGGGGCCTGACCCCGCCTTGGCTGACCGACCTGACCCGTACCCCGGCCCATGCCCGCGCCGAAACCCTGGCCGAGCAGCCGATGTTCCGCGAAGCCTTTGCCAAGCGCCGGTGCCTGCTGCCGGCCAACGGTTTCTACGAATGGCGCGGCAATGTGCGCAAGCGGCCGTACTGGCTGACGCCGGGGGAGGGTTCGTCGTTGTTCTTCGCGGCGATCTGGGAGGCGTATCCGGTGCAGGAACAGGTCTGGCTCAGTGTGGCGGTGGTGACCCAGCCGGCGATGAACCAGCGCCGCCCGTTGATTCTCGATGCGGCAGGGCAGGCCGCCTGGCTGGATCCCGAGACCCCGCTGGCCGACCTGCACACCCTGCTGGCCAGCCCTCCCGCCGCCTTGCGCGAGCGGGTGCTGGCCAACTTCGTCAATGATCCGAAGCTCGATGCCCCGGAGTGCCTGACCCCGGCTTGATCTTTCACTGGGGCTGCGTTGCAGCCCTTCGCGAGCGAGCTCGCTCCCACAGCCGCCATTCCGTGGGAGCGAGCTCGCTCGCGAAGGGCCGCAAAGCGGCCCCAATCAACTCAAACCCGGAACTGGTTGATCAACCGACGCTGCTGCTCTGCCAGCTTGGTCAGTTCGGCACTGGCGCTGCTCGACTCATCGGCGCCACCGGCCACTTCATTGGCCACCTGGCCGATATTGATCACGTTGCGGTTGATGTCCTCGGCCACCGCGCTCTGTTCCTCGGCGGCGCTGGCGATCTGGGTGTTCATGTCGTTGATCACCGACACCGCACGGGTAATGCTTTCCAGCGCATCGGCCGCCTTGGCCGCCTGCTGAACGCTGATATCGGTCTTGCCCTGGCTGTCCTCCATGACCCGCACCACATCGCGGGTGCCCTGCTGCAGTTGCTGGATCATCTGCTGGATTTCTTCGGTGGCCTGCTGGGTCTTTTGCGCCAGGTTGCGCACTTCGTCGGCGACTACGGCGAAACCACGACCCTGCTCGCCGGCCCGCGCCGCCTCGATCGCCGCGTTGAGAGCCAGCAGGTTGGTCTGCTCGGCGATGGCGCGGATCGCCACCAGGATGGCATTGATGTTCTCGCTGTCGCGGGCCAGGGTCTGCACCACGCCGACCGCGCGGCCGATCTCGTCGGCCAGGGCGGTGATGGACTGCGAGGTATCGCGGACGATGGACAGGCCCTGGTTGGCCGCCTGGTCGGCGTTGCTCGCGGCTTGCGCGGCATGGGTGGCGTTGCGTGCCACGTCCTGGGCGGTAGCGGTCATTTCATGCACCGCAGTGGCCACCAGGTCGATTTCCGCCATCTGTTTATGCACGCCCTGGTTGGTGCGGATGGCGATATCGGCGGTGTGCTCCGACGAGTCGCTGACCTTCTGCACCGAGCTCACCACCTGGCTGATCATGGTTTGCAGCTTGCCGAGGAAGGTGTTGAAGCCCTTGGCGATCGAGCCCAGTTCGTCGTGACGGTCGCTGTGCAGGCGGCGGGTCAGGTCGCCTTCGCCCTGGGCGATGTCGTCGAGCATCGCCACCATCTGCCGCAGCGGCCGGGCGATGCCGTGGGCCAGCAGCCAGATCACCAGCAGGCCGAGGGCGGCGATGGCCAGGCCGACCAGGGTCATGCCGGTGATGTCGGTGCGGCGTTGTTCGCTGAGGTCGTTCTGCAGTTTTTCCGCGTCGGCCATCACCGCGCTCAGCGGCAGGTCGATCAGCAGGGTCCAGCGCTGTGCGGTCTCGCCGATCTGGAACGGCAGGAACAGGCGGATCTGGCCGTTCTCGCGGTCGACCTCATAGCGCAGCGTATCGCCAGTGGCCTTGGCCAGACCGGCGGCCTCGGCGGCCGGCAGCACGTCGCTGGCCTTTTCGCCGAACTTGCTTTCATCCTTGGTGTAGGCGACCAGGCGACCGTTGTTGCCGATCAGCGCCAGCTCGCCGGCGCCGTCGTAGAGCTTGGCGTCGGCCGCCTTGAGCAGGTCCTGGATGAAGTTCACCGACAGGTCGGCGCCGACGATGCCCATGAACTGGCCGTCGACCAGGATCGGCTCGATGAAGGAGGCGAGCATTACCATCTTGTCGCCCACCTTATAAGGTGCCGGGTCGATGGCGCAGGCGCGCTTGGTCTCCTTGGAGCACAGGTAGTACTCGCTGGCGCGTACGCCGGTGGAGAGCAGGGTGTTGTTGCTCAGGTCGATCAGCGCCTCGACGCCGAGCGTGCCGTCGGTGTTGCGGTACCACCAGGGCTGGAAGCGGCCGGTGGCCGGGTCGATGCCCTTGATCGCGGTGCCGGTGAAATTGGCGTCGGCATGGTCGAGGGCGTTCGGCTCCCAGGCGATGTAGCTGCCCAGCAGCAGCGGGTTATCGACGATGGTCTGTTTCAGCAGGGCGATCAGTTGTTCGCGCTGGATCTGCAGGCGCGGATTGCCGGCGTCGTCCTTCATGCCCAGCTGGGCATTGGTGGTGGCCAGGCCGCGGGCGACCAGCAGCGGCGCTTCGAGGCGGCGCAGGATCTGGCTGGCCTGGGTCTGGGCCAGGGCGGTCAGGCGTTGTTCGATGATGGCGTCGAACTGCTCCCGGGTTCGGGTTTCGACCAGTTCCTGGGTCTTCGCACCGGAATACACCGCATACAGCACCAGGGCTGCGACGATACTCAACACGATAGCCCCCGCTAGGGCGGCAACGGACAACTGGATCGACTTGAACTTCATTGGGGGCTCCGGACGCAGAGAAAAGTCGCCTTGCCCCGGTGTTATCGGCGTGAAACCGATGAATCATGAGCCGGTCAGATAGAAATCTTTGTTTACGGTCGTAGCAAGATCATCTGCGTCGTCCTAGGATACGTCCCACGTCAGAAGGGAGTTTTTTCATGCGTAAATTGGTTGTTGTCGGTGCCTTGGGCGCTTCGATCCTGCTGGCCGGTTGCCAGGCGGTGAATACCACCAGCGGTGGGGCGGTCGGTGTCGAGCGCAAGCAATATATGTTCAGCATGCTGTCGACCGACCAGGTCAACCAGATGTATGCCCAGTCCTACCAGCAGACTCTGGGCGAGGCGTCCGGCAAGGGCGTGCTGGACAAGACCAGTGCTACCGCCAAGCGTGTCCAGGCCATCGCCGACCGGCTGATCGCCCAGGCCCCGCAGTTCCGCCCGGATGCGGCGCAATGGCAGTGGGAGGTCAATCTGATCAAGAGCGACGAGCTCAACGCCAACTGTGGTCCTGGCGGCAAGATCATTTTCTACACCGGCCTGATCGACAAACTGAAGCTGACCGACGACGAGATCGCCGCAGTGATGGGCCATGAAATCGCCCACGCCCTGCGCGAGCACGGCCGCGAAGCGATGTCCAAGGCCTATGGCGTGCAGATGGCCCGTTCCGGCGCTGGTGCCTTGCTCGGCCTTGGCGAAGACAGCCTGCAACTGGCCGACACCGTCGTGCAGTACAGCCTGACCCTGCCCAACAGCCGCAGCAACGAGAACGAAGCCGACCTGATCGGCCTGGAGCTCTCGGCCCGCGCCGGCTACAACCCGAATGCCGCGATCACCCTGTGGAACAAGATGGCCGAGGCCTCGGGAGGCAGCTCGCAGCCGGAGTTCATGAGCACCCACCCGGCCTCGGACAGCCGTATCGCTTCGTTGCAGGCGGCGATTCCGAAAGTGATGCCGCTGTACGAGCAAGCCAAAAAGTAAACCCTCTGGCTTGTGCTGATCCTGTGGGAGCTGGCTTGCCAGCGATGAGGCCATTACAGGCTACCCTGTAGTCAGGTCCGGCCCTATCGCTGGCAAGCCAGCTCCCACAGGGTTTCATGCAGTCTTCTCCCGGCCTTTAGCCCACCCAGCCACTGGCCTTCATGGCCGAATACACGGCAATCAGCGCCAGCACCGCAAAGGCGCTCGCCGCCAGTCGGCGGATCAGGGTCAACGGCAGTTTCTCCGCAGCAAAGTTACCCGCCAGTACCACCGGCACGTTGGCGATCAGCATGCCCAGGGTGGTGCCGATGATCACCATGATCAGGTGTGGGTACTGCGCCGCCAGCATCACCGTGGCGACCTGGGTCTTGTCGCCGATCTCGGCAAGGAAGAACGCGATCAGGGTGGTCAGGAACGGCCCGAAGCGCCGCGCGGTGCTGGCTTCGTCATCGTCCATCTTGTCCGGAATCAACGTCCATGCGGCGGTAGCGAGGAAGCTCGCGGCCAGGATCCAGTGCAGCGTGACATTGCTGAAGAAACTGCCCACCCAGGCCCCGACGGCACCGGCGGCGGCATGGTTGGCCAGGGTCGCGGCGACGATGCCGGCTATGATCGGCCAGGGCTTGCGGAAGCGCGCAGCGAGAATGAGGGCAAGCAATTGCGTCTTGTCGCCGATTTCGGCGAGGGCAACGATGGCGGTGGGGACGAGCAGCGATTCCAGCATCAGGTTTCCTACGGGGGCGGGTCGACACGGCTATGACACGTACGACCTCCCCGCCCCGGGTAAGGTGTTCGTGTCATAGGTCTTGTCAAACCCTGGATCCGTCTGATGCGGACCGTGGGTCGTGCGCGCCATGGTCTGTGGACCAAGTATGTTGACGACGCACCATGCGAGCAGGGCGCTCGCGGGAGACTACTCCCCTAGGACGGAGCGGATTCTGCCTACGCGGATACGTTTGCGCAAGTGCTGATTTTCAGCCGCGCAGCGCCCGATAGATCTTGAATCCGTCGGCCTGGGCACGCGTTTCGCAGTTGCCCAATGCCGCTTCGATCAGCGGCGGATAGCGCAGGAAGCTGTTGGCAACCAGGCGCATTTCCCCACCTTTTTTCAGATGATCGGCGGATTTTTTCAGCAAGTTCTCCGAGGCCTGGTAATTGGTATGGACCCCGGTGTGGAACGGCGGATTACTCAAAATGACATCCAGTTCGCGAGGTGCGAAGTCGATCCCGTCGCCGCTGATCACTTCGCCTTCCAGACCATTGGCAGCCAGGGTCAGGCGGCTGCTGGCGACCGCGAAGGCATCGACGTCGAGCAGCGTCACCCGGCTCTGTGGATAACGCCGCTTGATGATTGCGCCGAGCACCCCGGCGCCGCAGCCGAAGTCCAACACGTGGCCATTGGGCAGGCCGTCCAGGTGTTCCAGGAGCAGGGCGGTGCCGCGGTCGAGGCGGCCATGACTGAAGACCCCCGGCAGGCTGACGATCTTCAGCGGGCCATCGGCCAGCGGCAGCTCGAAGCGCAGGGCCAGGCTGTCCAGCGACTGCGCTGTCGGTGGGGTGTCGACGGTGACCTGCCACAGTTGGCAATGCCGTGCGCTGTCCAGCTTGCGTGGCTTGCCGAAGGCATGCAGTTGCTTGGCCGCGCCCTCGATGCCGCCGCGCTTCTCTCCGACCAGGTACAGGGTGCGGCCGCCCAGGCGCGAGGCGAGGGCGTTGAGCAGGTAGTTGGCCAGATCCCGCGACTTTGGCAGGAACAGCACCGCCGCCTCGAAGGCGACGTCCGGCACCTCGACGCCGTAGTGGCTGCGTCCGGCGAAGCGCGCGTCCAGCAGCGCCTGGTCGCCGGCATGCCAGCACCAGCCCCGGGCTTGCGGGAAAGTGCCCAGCAGGCTGTCGGCGGGTAACCCGGCCAGCAGCAGCGGGCCGGTGAACAGATCAGCCTGACGAAGCAATACTTCACTGCGCGGGTCCATGGACGGCGGCTCCTGAAAAAAAGGGGCGAATTCTAGCAGAAGCCGCAGCGCCTCAACCGACCACGCGGCGCGGCGCTCCGTCGAGGAAGGCGCGGGCGTTCTCGGCCAGTTGGCCGACGATGCGCTGGCGTGCCTCCACCGCACCCCAGGCGCTGTGCGGGGTGACGATCAGGCGCGGGATATCGGCGGCCAGCAGCGGATTGCCGTTGACCGGCGGCTCCACCGACAGCACGTCGGTGGCGGCGCCGCCAAGATGCCCGGCGCGCAGGGCGTCGGCCAGGGCCTGCTCGTCGATCAGGCCGCCGCGGGCGGTGTTGACGATAAAGGCGCCGGGCTTGAGCAGGGCCAGTTGCGCGGCGCCGATCATGTTGCGGGTACTGTCGTTGAGTGGGCAGTGCAGGGTCAGGGCGTCCACCTGCGGCAGCAGTTCGTCGAGGTTCAGGCGATCGTCGCGCGCCGGGCGGCCGGGCAACTGGCCGAGCAGCACGCGCATGCCGAAGGCTTCGGCCAGGCGGGCGACGGCGCCGCCCAGTTCACCATGGCCGAGCAGGCCGAGGGTCTTGCCTTCCAGTTCGACGATGGGGAAGTCCAGCAGGCAGAACTGCTTGGCCTGGTTCCATTTGCCGGCGGCGACCGCCTGTTGGTAGTCCGGCAGGCGGGTGGCCAGGGCCAGCAGCAAAGCCAGGGTGTGCTGGGCCACCGAGGGGGTGCCGTAGCCCTGGCAGTTACACACGGTAATGCCCAGGGCGCGGGCCGCCTGCACATCGACGTTGTTGGTGCCGGTGGCCGCCACCAGGACCAGCTTCAGGTCGGGGCAGGCCTTCAGTACCTCGGCGTTCAGCAGCACCTTGTTGCTGATCGCCACGGTTGCGCCTTGCAGACGTTCGACGACCTGCTCGGGCACAGTCGCCGGATGCACGTCGAAGCGACTGAAGCAGGCGCTCAGGCCGCTGAGGTCGAGGTCACCGAGGTCCAGCGAGCTGTGGTCGAGAAAGACGGCGTGGGTCATGACAAGGCTCCTGGGGCAATTCAGAGAGGGAAGCAGGTATCGGAAAGCTGTTCGAGACTGGCGCCGAATGCTTGCAGCTCGGCCATCTGTCGCTGCAAGCCGTCGATCTGCTGGCGCAACTGCGCGGTCTTGGTCGCGATGGCGGCACCGATGGCGGCGCGGGAGGCCTGGCCGTCGGCTATTAGAGCCTGCATCTCCCTGAGGGTAAAGCCGAGCTTCTGTGCGCATTTGATCAACAGCAGAAGCTCGACGGTCTGCGGGTCATAGACGCGGTAGCTGCCCTGGCGCCGGGCGGGCGGCAGCAGGCCGATGCGCTCGTAATGGCGAATGGTCTTGACGGTGGTCGCGCTAAGGCGGGCGGCTTCGCCGATGAACATCGAGGATCCTTTTCAGCGCATGGCCAGTGCGCGCGTCCGGTCCAGCCAGGCCTGGCGTCGCTGCGGCGTGGAAGAGAGAAGAGGGCCGAACGTTAGCGTCTTTTCCGGGCGGATACCACAGAAGGCCAGGGTCGTGCGGCGCATCTGGTGCAGGCCGGGCATCGCCTGGATCCAGCGGTAGTACCAGGGTGGGGTGTCCATGGTGACCAGCAGGTGGGCATGGCGGCCGGCGAGGAGTTTTTCCGGGAATGGAGAGCCGGACCTGTAGCGAAAGGCGAAGCCGGAAAGCAGGACGCGGTCGAGGAAGCCCTTGAGCAACGCCGGGATGCCGCCCCACCAGATGGGGTAGACCACAACCAGGCGTTCGGCCCAGGCGATGGCCTGCTGGGCGGCGAGCAGATCGTCTTCGAGGGGCTGGGGCTGGCGATAGCCCTCGCGCAGGATCGGGTCGAAATCCAGCTCGCCCAGGTGGAGCAGGCGGACCTGATGGCCGGCTTGCACGGCGCTGTCGTGGTACTGCCGGGCGAGGGCGGCGCAGAAGCTGGTGCTGGAGGGATGGCCGAGGAGGATAAGGATGCGCATTGTCGGTTCCTGCTGGAAAAGGGCGGCAGGGTGAGGGGTGACCTATGGGGGAGAGTCAAGGAGCTGGGTGTGGTGTTGGAGCCACTGGCCTCATCGCTGGCAACGCCAGCTCCCACAGGGTCCAGCGGTGCACGCGATCACTGTGGGAGCTGGCGTTGCCAGCGATGAGGCCAGTGAATCCACGACCATTCGCCCTGTTGTAACAAGGTGTTAATGGTTAAGGTATCGCCCCCGATCGTTACCAGGAGCTCCCGTTCGTGTACTGGGCAGAATTTCTCACCGTTGCGCTTATCCACCTGCTGGCCGTCGCCAGCCCCGGCCCCGACTTCGCCGTAGTGGTGCGGGAAAGCGTTACCCACGGTCGCCGCGCCGGTACCTGGACGGCCTTCGGCGTCGGCACCGCGATCTTCCTGCATGTTGGCTATTCGCTGCTGGGCATCGGCCTGATCGTGTCGCAGTCGATCATGCTGTTCAACGCCTTGAAATGGGCCGCTGCCGCCTATCTCGTGTACATCGGGTTCAAGGCCCTGCGCGCCAAGCCCGCCAGTGCCGGGGAGGCGATCCAGGTTTCCACCGTCGAGCGCACGCCCCGCGCCGCCTACATCGCCGGCTTCATGACCAACGGCCTCAACCCCAAGGCGACGCTGTTCTTCCTTTCGCTGTTCACCGTGGTCATCAACCCGCACACCCCGCTGCTGGTGCAGGCCGGTTACGGCGTCTACCTCGCTTTGGCCACCGGCCTGTGGTTCTGCCTGGTCGCCCTGCTGTTCAGCCAGGCCCGGGTGCGTGCCGGCTTCGCCCGCATGGGCCACTGGTTCGACCGCACCATGGGTGCGGTGCTGATTGCCCTGGGCGTCAAGATCGCCTTCAGCGAAATGCACTGAACCGCGCGCCGAACGGCGTGACCGTTCGGTCGAGAGACGGTCAAATCATTCCTTTGGCTGATTTGACCGTCACATCCCCGTTCTAGAGTAAGGACAGCTTTGTCCAATGCCTCGTGCAACTCCAGAAAAGGGATTCCCATGTTGCAGACCCGTGTCATTGCTCCCGCCCAGGGTGCGTATCAGTTCCCGCTGCTGATCAAGCGCCTGCTGATGTCTGGCAGCCGCTACGAGAAAACCCGCGAGATCGTCTATCGCGACCAGCTGCGCTACAGCTACCCGACCCTCAACGAGCGTATCGCGCGCCTGGCCAACGTCCTCACCGAGGCCGGGGTCAAGGCCGGCGACACCGTGGCGGTGATGGACTGGGACAGCCATCGCTACCTGGAATGCATGTTCGCCATCCCGATGATCGGCGCCGTGGTGCACACCATCAACGTGCGCCTGTCGCCGGAGCAGATCCTCTACACCATGAACCACGCCGACGACCGCTTCGTGCTGGTCAACAGCGATTTCGTCGGGCTGTACCAGGCCATTGCCGGGCAACTGACCACGGTGGAAAAGACCCTGCTGCTCACCGACGGCCCGGACAAGACCGCCGAACTGCCCAACCTGGTCGGCGAATACGAGCAGTTGCTGGCCGCCGCCAGCCCGCACTACGACTTCCCGGACTTCGACGAAAACTCCGTCGCCACCACCTTCTACACCACCGGCACCACCGGTAACCCCAAGGGCGTGTACTTCACCCATCGGCAACTGGTCCTGCACACCATGGGCGTGGCCACTGTTACCGGTAGCATCGACAGCGTGCGTCTGCTCGGCACCGACGACGTGTATATGCCGATCACCCCGATGTTCCACGTGCACGCCTGGGGCATTCCCTACGTGGCCACCATGCTCGGGCTCAAGCAGGTCTACCCCGGTCGCTACGAGCCGGACATGCTGGTCAGGCTATGGCGCGAAGAGAAGGTCAGCTTCTCCCACTGCGTGCCGACCATCCTGCAGATGCTGCTCAACTGCAAGAACGCCCAGGACGAGGACTTCGGCGGCTGGAAGATCATCATCGGCGGCAGCGCGCTGAACCGCGCCCTGTACGAAGCGGCCAAGGCCCGGGGTATCCAGTTGACCGCAGCCTACGGCATGTCCGAGACCTGTCCGCTGATCTCCTGCGCCCACCTCAACGAGGAACTGCTCGCCGGCAGCGAGGACGAGCGCACCACCTACCGGATCAAGGCCGGCGTGCCGGTACCGCTGGTGGAAGCGGCGATCGTCGATGGCAATGGCAACTTCCTGCCCGCCGATGGCGAGTCCCAGGGCGAACTGGTGCTGCGCGCCCCCTGGCTGACCATGGGCTACTACCGCGAGCCGGAGAAGAGCGAAGAGCTGTGGGACGGCGGCTGGCTGCACACCGGTGACGTCGCCACCCTCGACGCCATGGGCGTGATCGACATCCGCGACCGCATCAAGGACGTGATCAAGACTGGCGGCGAATGGATTTCGTCACTGGACCTCGAAGACCTGATCAGCCGCCACGCCGCCGTGCGCGAAGTGGCCGTGGTCGGCGTCGCCGATCCGCAGTGGGGCGAGCGTCCGTTCGCCCTGCTGGTGGTGCGCGAAGGGGCGAGCATCGATGCGCGGGCATTGAAGGAACACCTCAAGCCGTTCGTCGAGCTGGGCCATATCAACAAATGGGCGATTCCCAGCCAGATCGCCCTTGTTACCGAAATTCCCAAGACCAGCGTCGGCAAGCTCGACAAGAAGCGCATCCGCGTCGACATCACCGAGTGGCAGGCCAGCAACAGCGCATTCCTCTCCACCCTCTAGCCCGCACCGGCTCGCGCCTTGATCGGGG
>NZ_JBMDIJ010000130.1:0-11267 GCF_057808595.1 Pseudomonas sp. FG98
GGGCCAAAGGTGTCATCCAGCGGGCCTTGCAGATGCGGGGCGACGCGCTCGATCAACTGCGCCTTGTCCTTGGCCAGCAGTTGCTGCGCCGACTCCAGCAGCGAGTCGGCCAAGGCCTGCTGACGACTGCCGGCACGACCCTGCCAGGCCAGGGTGTCCATCAACGCAAGCAGCGGCGACAACCGCACATCGCTCATCACCGTCAGTTGATCGATCACCTCCGGCAAGCTCGCCGCGCGCTGCCAGCGCAGGCTGTTGAGGAAGGTCAGCCAGGCACTGCCGTAGTCCTGGAAGTAACGCGCGGTGAGGCGCTGCTTGAGCACGTCGGGGCTCAGGTGATTCACCACTTCGCCGTGGCTGTCGCTGAGCACCCAGTCGATTTCCTCGCGGCGGGCCTCGGCGATCTCGTCGATGGCCTGGCGGATCTCGCCTTCCCACGCCTCCCGGGTGAACACGCCCGGCACGGTCTTGGTCGTGGTGAACAGGACGGCTTCGGTATCGCCGAGCATCTGGTTCAACGGCAGGTCCGGGTAGTGACTGGTGGCGCGCTCGAGGACCTGTTTGTAGAGGGTCGCTTCGGCGTTGCGCTGGCCCAGTTGCGTAAGCAGGATCTGCCGGGCCTGGCCGAGCAGACGCGGTTCGAGGTCCACGGTGGGATGGGCTTCGAGGTGATCGGCGTAGAACTGCCACAACCTCGGCGACAGCTCGCGCCAAGCGCCCTGCGACATGCCGGCGCGCTCGGGTTCCAGTTCGCCCATGACCCGCACCAGAAAGGCCGGATCGACTTTTTCCGGGCGGGCCAGCATCAGCCAGGCCTTGAGTTGTTCGTAGGATTCGCTGGCGCGGCGGGTGCGCTCAGGGCTGCCTGGAGGCAAACGAACCAAGGCGTCGAGACGGGCCTGCAACAGTGCTACGGCCGGGTCGCGCAGCAGGCGGGCATTGAGTTCGACATAACGCGGCCACAGGGTGTCGAGCAGTTGCTGGTTCTTGCTCAGGCCGAAGCGCAGATGCCACGGCGCACCCTCCTGGGAGCGGTAGTCCAGACGGTCCAGCTCGCGGACCAGCTCATAGAGCGCTAGCAGTTGGGCATCGCCCTGCTCCGCCTTGTCCAGCGTCTGCAACAGCGCCTGCATTTCAATGATCTGCGCGCGGTTGGTACTGAACGACAGCGCCATCCCGGCCCCCCAGACCACCACAAACACCATGAACGCCGCATAGGCAATCCGCGGCACCGGCCAGCCGAAACGGCGGGTACGAGTACGGTCCTCGATCAGCCCCTCCCAAGGTTTGTCGGCGATCCAGATATGCCCGAGCTTGTCGTCAGTACGCGCTGCCGCCACCGGGCTGAACCACAGGCCGCGCAGGTCCACGCCGCGAATACCGTCGATCAACCAAGGCCGCAGCACCATCAGCCAGCGCGGGATGCCGCCGTTATGCAGGTCGTTGGACAGGCGCAGGAGAAAGTCGTGATTCATGTTCTTGCGCATCTGCGCCAGACCGGACTGACGCATGGGCTTGATCAGGGCGTTGAGCTGGTCTTCGAGAAAGACCGTGGTGGCCTTGGACGGCAGCAGGCAGCCGACGGTCTGGGTTTCGCGGCCGGTTTGCGACCATTTGCTGGTGCGGACTTCCCACAGGTACAGCGGCAAGGTCCAGTGCAGCGCACAGGCCAGGTCATGCAGCGCTGCCTGGCACACGCCCATGGCGTCGGAATCGAGGCTCTGCTCGCGGGTCAGGGCCCAGACCAGGCCGTCCAGGCCGCGCCAGCGACTGAGGCTGCGCCACAGGGCGAGGTCGGCGGGGTCGGGCTCGCTGCGCAGGCTGCCGGCCCACAACAGCACGGTGCGTTCGCCGACCAGCCAGCGCTGTTCGGTGAGGCCTGGAGCGATGGCTTCGATTTGGTCGGGTTCGCCGGCGACCAGCAGCAGGCGGGTTTTGCGGCGCCAGAAGGGACCGTAGAGAAGGCGAAGATGGTTTCGCAACTGCCGACTGGTGGAACCGGCTTTCGCCGCAACCGGCGCTTCGGCATCAGCCTTCGGAAAGACCTGCTTGTCCACGGCCTGCTGATGCTGCAACTGCTGACGCAGATAGCTCAGCACTCCGGGCATCAGGAACAACAGCACCGAACATCCCAGCAACAGCAGCAGGACCGTCAACTTCTGCCCGACAGTGACCAAGCCGAGACCATCACCCAACATCCAAAGCAATCCCGCGAGGAACGCTACGTACATCAACAGCAGGATTGCCCCGCCCGCCAACCGCCACATATTGCTTCGACCGTTCATGCTGACTCCTTATGGCCGGTGAGAGTGCTGAGCCACTGTCGATCCTGTTCCTTGCCCAGGACCAGTAGTGCCTCCTGACGGTGCTGGACCAGTTCGATACCCAACGCCAAGCCCGCCCAACTGCTGAATGGTCCGGGCACACCGGAATAACGCTCTTGAATCCACTGCTGCTCCGCTTTCAACGCCGCGTCCGCTGCCTGGCTCGCGGCTAGTACCGGGGCGCTGGCCTGCTGCCATTGGGCAACATCCGCCAACAGGCCGGTCGCCGAACGCGCTGCACGCTGGGATTGCATAAACTCGGCAACCTCCCCTTGGAGATCGCTGATATCCAAGGGCATGGGACGCAGCAGCCGCGCCTTCACCGGCAGAGGGCCGGGCGCTGGCGAGGTGTCCAGGCAGACCAGCAAGGCCGCGAGGGCATCCGAATACGCCTCGCCGCCTTCGGTCTGCACGACCAGGATCAGCTCCAGCGACGGCTCGCCCGTCCTGATTTTTTCATCGATCCGGGCGAGCGAAAGTTCAGTTTCCTGAATCAGGGGCGTCCAGGGCTCGTCGCCCATCACATTGATCCAGACTCTCCGCCAGCTTTCGGCGATCTGGCCACCGCGCGTGGTTTCGGCATCACAGAGCAAGGTGGCGCGCAATGGCGCTTTCGCCCCGAGCTCTTCCAGGGACGGCTGTAGTGCTTCGAGCAAACGCAACAGGCTAAGTTGAATCCGGTCGAAAGGATCATCCGGCAGCATCGATAGACGCCTCGCCTGCCCGGTGTGCAACGAAAGTTCCTCCACGCCCTTGGCCAGCAGAGCACCGGAAACCCGCTCGGGCAACAGCGCACAACTGTCGTGCACCGTCAGATAGCGACCGGTCCATGTTTCCCAACTCTCCTGCGCCAACTGCGCCTCGTCCGCGAGGAAGGCGTGATGGCTAAGGGTGCCTCCATAGCGAAAGGCGCGTACCGCGAAGGCCAGCGCCACCAGCAACAAAGGGGCAAACGCGAACAACCAGATATTCACGCTTTGCAGCAGCGCGAGCCGCTGTGAAGCATGCAGCAAGAACAACGAGACACCGGCCAGGCCAGCGATCGCCAGGGCGGCGAGCCAGCGCGCGGGCGAAAGCGCCAATGGCGCGGCAACGGTCTCGGACGGCTGACGATCCCATCCCATGGCTCAGCCCACCACGCAATCGGAAGCGCTGGAAATCAACTGGCAGCCGCATTCCGTGCGACAACCATCGACCGCTACCGCGCGTCCGTCTTCCGACCAATCGGGGGTGCCTTCGACAATCGCGTTGACGCCATGCCCCGGCAACGGACAGCGCACTTGATCGCCCACCAACGCCGCTGGCTTGCCATTGACGATATGGGTGGATGAGGCAGATATCACTTCGCCGCCATGGGTGGTCTTATCACCGAGCAATACGAATCCCTGGAACATAAGTTATTCCCTCTTTGCAGATGTGTTTGGTTATTGGTGAAACTTATATGGCCATCTGACTTAAAACGTCGTGATGGTCGGCCGATGGCCGCCGACTAATCATTTCTTGCACGCCGACGGCAGACGAATACATTGCAACTTTCTGAAATCAGGCCTTACCCGACCATCCTTGATCACACTTCCGTCGGGGTATGTGAATGTTACGTCGTAGCCTTTGCCTTTTGCCTTGGACATGGATGAATAAGTTATATAATCAGCATACAAATGTGGCTCAAAATAAATACTGCGCGCTTCTTTAGCTCTGTAAGAAAGGAATAACCCTTCCTCTGCGAGCAACCCAACATTGACTCTGGAGTTCACCACCAATCGCTCTGCAACCCATAAGTAGTAGTTCTCCTTGATTTCAAGATCTCCCGGAACGGTCGTATACACTGCGCTCCGCTGAGCGGAGTTATCATCAAATACGACAGTAACACCACCCGCTCCAGTCCTCTGGAAATCGCCTCCAAATTTCTCCGGGTGCTTGTACCGGACACCAAAGGTCACATTACTCAGTTTCCATTGGCATTTGCCACCACCATCAATATCAAACTCCGCCCTATATAAACCTTTCTCTGACTCTGGCTCACCGAGCTTGACAATAGAGTTATACCCGTCCCTCTCATAAGGGGTCCAGCTAGCCGTATAATTTGTAAAGTTGCATATACTGGATCGATATATTGCCTTCATCGGGCGCAACGCCAAGTCCTGTTGAGCTTTCACTCTGATAACCACACGCTCCCCTTCCTGAGGAAAATCAAAGCTTTTATTCGTTGCACAACCCGCCGCACTCAACAATGAGAACACGAAACCTAAAACAAGCGAGCACTTCATGGCGCCCCTAAATTCACAGAATCTATTTTTCAACACTGGTTAGTCCTCGCACTGAGAGCGCAGGCGGATACATCCAAGCCTCTTGAAGGCTGGCCTGACCCGACCGTCTTCAATTACGCGCCCATCGGGGTAAGTGAACACCACGTCGTAGCCTTTGCCTTTTGCCTTGACTGAAGAGGAATAAACCACATAGTCCGAGTGCAAGCGAGGCTGGAAATAAATAGAACGCGCTCCCTTTACGCTGTAGGTATGAGGAGTACCCTCTTCCGCAAATAGACCAACTTTCATCTTGGGAATCCGCTCCGGCCGGTCCGCCACCCATAAATAGTAATCTTCCTTGATACCAAAATCTCCCAAGATCGAAGCAGACTGTTCATCCCCCGGCAATTCATCGTATTCGAAGAGCACAGTCACGTCGCCATCACCAACCACCAACGGATTCATCGCAAGCCTCTCCGGATATTTGTATTGAACGCCAAAATTCAGTCGACTCAACTTCCATTTACACTCGCCGCCACCATCAATATCGAATTCCGTCTTATAAACATCTTTCTCGGCGCCTGGCTCAGCTTGCTTCGAAATATAGTTATACCCCTCTACCTCATAGGAAACCCAAGCAGCGGTGTAATTTGTAATCGTGCAGATACTGGAACGATAAACTGCATCCATAGAGCGTAACTCCAAGTCCTCCTGAGTTTTCACGCTCACAGTTACACGCTCGCCGTCATCAGGAAAATAAAAGCTTTGACCTTTAGTGCAATCAGAAACAGCAAGCAGAAAAGCACCAACACCAAATAACGACAATACATTGCACCGCTCCTGAAAAATGGATTCAGCCATCGAGTCTCTCTCTGACACTTACGCCGCAGGCGACAGCATCAAACCGCTCAAGCGCATGCGGTCCACCTTCAAGCTTGAAAGTTGCTCGCAATGTACCGTCAACCAGGCCATGAAGTTCAATGAAAGATTGATTTCTCTCACGCTCGGCAGCATGAATGCGTGCAAAATGCTCTTGCAACTGCTGCTCGAACGCATCTCTGTGTTTTTTTCTTTCAACCATGCGCTCCGGATTGATCGCTTCCAGCAATTGATTGTGAATATATGGCTGGTACTCATCAGACATTAGATGATCAAGCGCCTTGATCAGCCTGCCTTTTTTCAAGTTCCCATTCTTTGGGAAAAACTGGCTTCGGCTTTCCTGAGTCAGCGAGTTCACGAACGCCTTCTGGTTCTCCTCGACAACCCTGTCTTTTTCCAGACTCAATGCAGGAACCACATAAAGCTTGGCGCGGTGAGGAAGCCGTCTGGAAACCTTTGTATGGTAGGGCGCCCCTAATCCTTCTTTGCTCATATATGCAGGGAACTGCGAGCCACGCTCCTGGATATGCTGCGTCGCTTTGTAGAACGCAACAACCTCGCCATGATGGGCATACGGGTCACCAAACTTGGCGACATTACCCACGACCAGTTGTCCAACAGACCAGGCAAATCCCAATGTAGTACCCAGGTGACCGTATATATCGTAGAGATAATTATCGAGCTCAACCTCGGCAGGAACGCTGGGGATGGGATCCATATCGTTGACATGACGAAAATGCTTAAGCTTTTCTAGGGATAGAGTAGCTTTCACACTGAATGTTCTAGGCATGCCATACGTATATAGAACAGGATCATTATTTTTTAAATAAGCCGCATGAACCAACCCCAAGGCGCCTCCGAGGCTATGACCGCAAATGTACAACTCTTTGTTTGAGCTTTCTTCAGTAACATTTTCATCGAGATCATCGAAAAAAGATTTTTTAGCAACATCAAATGCCTCTCGAAAACCCAAGTGGACTTTGCCGACCGACGTCAAGTCCCTACAAGGAGCGGCCTCATCACATCCAGCTCTTGATGCCGGTTCAACCGGCCGAAAAGTCAAGTCAGTGAATACATGTTTTAATGTTGCAGTTCCGCGCCACGCCACTAGAACCTGCAAGGCACAGACAGCATAAAATAGCTGAGTATCGCCCTGAGGAGGATCCAAATCCCCTGTATTCAAAAATTCCGCTAGCGTATAACGCTGGTCAAAAGGAACATCAACAACCAAGCTTGGCCACTCGCGACCGCCATCTATAACCTTTGGACTCCGGGATAGATCCAGGCATTGCCGCATAAAAAATTCGCCCGGAGCCCCATGAACGTGCTCCTCTCCAGAGTTATAAGCAAGAATACTCATCAACCCCAGATTGTAAGCATTTGCCAGGCTATATTCCGTCTGATGATGCAACACCAACATCCACGCCCGGAAAGGACAAATCTCCAGCACATGACGATGATCAAGTTGCTCGTACTCGATGGTAAACCCTTTGAAGTCCGCATCCGGAAAGTGATACTTCGGCAGCTCTTTGCCCTTGGGCAGAGGTGGCTCCAGTTCCGGCAGGCCATCACATAACTGCCCGACCCGCAGATAGTGATAGCGATATCCCGCCTCATGCGCCTGCTGTTCCAAAGGTGAAAAACCTGAACGCTGCGGCCCGTAAAGCTCGCTGTTGTCCCCCACTCCCGGACGCTGCGGCTCGGCGCGTACGGCACGTAACCGGCGGGTCTGGAGTTCCTTGGCAAACGGGTCGGCCTGCAACAACAGCGTAACGGACAAGGGGTGCAGGTCTTCGAGACGAATGATGCCCTGCTCATCGCTTTGCCCGCTGAACTCAGGCACACAGCCAGTCCTGGTCGCTTCATTCATTGCCCGATAAGGCATGTTCGCCAATGGCGCCCCAAGTTCATAGAGCAACTGGAACTCGACCCAATGACGTTTTTGTTTGCCTACCGTGACGACCTTACAACTATTCAGCGTGTCCGTTCGGTGTCGATATGCTTTCATTTACCCTTCCTTTGCCAATATGTCGAAAACCAGAAAAAGCTAACGTGTAGAGCCATAAAGACAAACCACCAGCAAACTTGTCATGGCGAGTACCTGAAGCCAAAATGCACATCTCAGCCCTAGCACTATCGATCTTGGGATCGCGGCCAACTCTTTCGGAATTAGTGTACCTTCAGCAATGTGCCTTCCCGGAAAAACCACAACACCTACAAGAATCAGTGAAAACATTAGCCTCGAATAACCAAAGTCCTCGAAAAACAGGGTTACAATTCGACTTTCCCTCAGGCACGTCAAAATCACCCTCATATACCTGAATACGATATAAGCCGTTGCACCAACCCCCACCATACCTATGAAGAAAGGCACAAATACCAATAATAATTTAACCATAGACGCACCTCGAAATTTCCAAGGAACGATCCTTGGCGCACCATATTAAAAGCAGTCTTCTCAACGCATGGACATATAAATACAACCTGCCAATATCCACATCATAGAAGAAGCCATAAGCCAGAACCCAAACTTCATCCTGAACACTACCGCCCTGGGAATCTTTGCGAGCTCCTCTGGAATCAATGTGCCCTCGGCAATATGTCTCCGCGGAAAAATGACAACCCCTGAGAGCAGGTTTCCAAATGTAGACTTTGAGTTACCAAAATCCCTGAAAAACAGAGGCACAACTTCACTCTTCTTCAGGGACTGAAGAACCACCTTTATATCGAAAAAAGCGACATAATAAGAAACCCCCACCCCAATCATGCATAGCAATAAAGGCAAGAACAGTAAAAGTACCAGTTTGACCATAGCCCCTCCCTCGACTAAATCCGGCTACCGCATGGAGACATACAAGTAACTGACCAGCAGCCATATCGCGGAAAGCGCCAGCAACCAGAATCCGACTCTAATGCGAAACATTACCATTTTAGGGATTGCCGCGAGCTCTTCCGGAATCAAGGTTCCTTCATTAATATGCCTGCTCGGAAAAATCACAGAGCCAGAGAGCATGATTCCAAAGGTTGACTTAGAGCCACCAAAGCTATCGGATAGCAAAATAACAATCTCGCTACTTTTCAAGCAACTCAGAATAGCTCTTACATCAATAAAAGCGACATAGTACATTACACAGACGCCGGCCACCCCCAAGAAAAAAGGCACAAACACCACCAGCAGCACCAACATAAATCCCCCCTTGAAGCTAACCTGACAAAAAACTCAACTGAGAATCCAATACTCTAAATATTCGTCAATCTCTTCATCCATGCTGTCAATTACCAAACCAGCAACCGTACCCAACCCCACACCACTTGCAGCTACTATCCCAACCGCACATATCGGTGTTCCAGGCCCGCAAACCGAACTAGCCAAGGCTTTCCCAAGTATCACCCCAACCACACCAAGCCCGATTGTTACACTCTGCTTTATCGTCTCCTTAAATTTGTCATCCGAGCTCATGATTTCATAGATCGCATAAGCAAGCGTCACCACAATGAACACCTTCCCAGCAACCATCAGTGCCTTATTTAGAACATTGAAGAACACACTCGATCTGGCCGACGATTCAACGATCATGTAATAAATCGCATCTCTCTGCTTCGAGCTCAGCTCTACAAATTTCTTGCCATACTTCGATACCGCATTATTGTTAAGCAAGCGTTCCAACTCTGGAGGTACTTTTTTCCTCCACTCCACAACCGACCTGCCCTGTACAGACGTCACCTTGCGCGTCTCCGCCAGCAGGTGATTGCGCAGGGTGTAGCAAAACTCCGCAGCAGACTTAGCCGTGACCTTGCCCAGTTCAAGTTGCTGTTTCACCAGCTCCTTTACCCGCTTGGTGTTTCGCTCATAGTTAGCTCTCTGCTCCGCGTCCTTGATGGCATCGTAGGAAAACTTCAACGCAGCGCCTTCGAACTCCAGAAGGGCCTCATCCAGCAGATCTCTTTCGATGAGATGCAGCTCTTTCATCCTGGGGTGCGTATGTAGGTAAAAATCCATTTCTCAATCTCCAAGTTCACTCAGAATCTTGCCGACCAGGCTCGATTCCACGGGTTGGCCATCCGGCTTTATCACTACGAATTCCTTTACTTCCGTTTCGTCATGCAGGAAGAAGCCGACGCTGTTTGCATCATCGAACTTGCTTTCCAGTACACGGCCATCTTCCATTTTCAGCAGGCAGGTGAACCCTCGGCAGTCACCTTTTTCCGGCGCAAACCTGATCCACTGTTCCGATGCCACCGACTCGATTTCCAGGGCGCCTGGTAATGCGGTGTTGACACTGATGGTCTGGCCTTCCTTGTCGGTAACGCCGGTAAATACCTTGCCCTCTCCGGTAGTAATGCGATAACGACTGAAAGGCTGCGGTACTCCAGCCTCATCCTGCATGGTGAACAATCCGGAATATCCCGAAGGCACCAAGGTCGCGGGGGTATCGAGGGTGGCCGCTCCCTGTTTTTGCACATGGGCGGCCTTGAGGAAGATATTGCCGGGCGCGCCCAGTTCTATGTTTCCGTCCTTCAAACGGATATAGGCACCGCCACAGTTGAGGACCAGCTCCTTGGGTGCGGTTATTTCAACCCGCCCTTCGAGGCTTTCGATCTTGAGATCGTCCTTTGCCAAGGCATGAAGGCGGTTGTTTTGCGCATGCAGTTCGACCTTGCCACTCACCGACTTGATCTGCATGTCCGCTTTCGCCATCAGGCTGGCATCGCCTAGCGCCGCTGCTGTGAAGTGTTCTCCGGCGGCGATATCGACGTTATCCCCGCCGACGATGCTTACGCTTTCCGCAGCGGACGCCAGGCACACTCCCTCAGGGCTGACCAGGCCGATCCCGTTCGGGGCATGCATCAGGATTCCGGGTTTCTTCAGGCCGCTCAGCGCGTGGTGCAAGCGCTCCAGGCTTTCGGTGTCGGCGGGGGTCATGGTGGCATTGGCCACGGCATCGGCTGCGGATTGCAGCAAGGACAGCGCCGTATATAGCTGGTCGACCGCATCCTCCATATCCAACTGTTCGCCATGGGCCTTTCGACGCTCATCGGCACTGATCAACAAGCCCTTGCCTGCCCGCAACGCTCCCCAGTGATCGGTCCGCACCTCGAAGCCTTCACCTCGTTTCAGGCCGTCCCGGTCCACCAGGTGCCCAAGATTCAACTGGCTCTTGCCGCCAAACTCGGTACTGACCTTGACGTGCTCCTGCCCCTTCTGGTCCTCCATGCGCAACTTGTTGTTGCTCGGTGTACGCAGCACGTTGCGCGTGTTGTTGTCGCGGGCGACGTGGTCCGGATGGCGATCATCGTGTAGCGCATGGGAGATATACGGCCTGTCAGGGTCCCCTTGCTCGAAGGCGATCGCCACTTCGGTCCCCGCCAGCAGCGGGAGGTGCAGGCCGTACAGGTCGCCGGCGTAGGGCCGCGCCAGGCGCATGGCCAGGCTTTCTTCACCGGGCTCGCGCTTGTCGCGGTCGAAGAGGAAGCTGACGCGATAGCGGCCTTCCTTGTCGATGTGGCTGTAGGGGTCGTTTTTGTAGCGGCTGGTGACGCGCGCCGGGAGGGTTCCGGCGATCACCGGCTTGGGCTGCAACGGCGGGCGGAAGCCCACCAGCCCGGCATAGGGCAGGCCTTCGAATTCGACCAGGTAGTTCTTGTTGCGCGCGCCGCTGATGCGGGTGGTGTGCACGATCACGGTCTGCGAGCAGTCCTGGGGCACGTCGCCGCTGAGCCTGAGCATGCACGCCGGCACCACCTTCGGGCTGCTGCTGAAACCGCTGACCTGGCTGCGCAGGTTCATGTTGCGCTCGTAGGTGAGGCGGGCGAAGAA
>NZ_JBMDIJ010000131.1:0-11070 GCF_057808595.1 Pseudomonas sp. FG98
TGCAACAAATGTGGGAGCGGCTGTTAGCCGCGATGCGCCGTGTGGACGGCGCTCGGTCTTGAGAACACTAAAAGACTATCGGCATGCGCTTCGCGATGCGCCGCGTGGGCGGCGCTCGATCTAGAGGGCGCTAGAAAAACAGGGTCATGCACCTGGAAGCCTGCACCAGCCAAGCCCCCTGCATTCACTCCGGCATACGCCGGAAAAACAAGGTGATCTGCCCCACCTCCACCCCCAGCTTGCTCATGCGGGTCCGGTTGATCAGGGTGTCCTCATCCATCAGGTACATCCAGTCGTCCATGTCCATCACCCAGTTGCGGCCATCCACCGGCAGATCCAGGCGATAGCGCCAGTGCAGGGCATTGCCGGCGACCTCGCCTACCGCCTCGCCAACCACGTCCCCGGCAGTACCGCGCCAGCGGCCAGGGCCGTCGACGACCAGGGTCCAGGTGCGCTGCTGGCGGGTGCCGTCGCTGTAGACGAAGTGTTCGTCGAGGATCAGCCGCCCGCCCTCGCGACGGCTGTCGACACGCACGTGAAAACGCTTCACCACTTCACCCGAGCGCTTCTGGAACATGCCCCAGGCCTCGACCGGTCGGGAGAAAAAAGCAGCCAGGTCGAAATGCGGCTGCTCGTTGGCATAGTCCTCGACCTCGACATTGCCGCACGCCACCAACAGCAAGGCACCCAGCACGATCAGCACGCTGCGCATCATCAGTCTCCTCGGTTATCCATCGCCAGCCCGGAAAGACGCTGGCGCAACTTGGCATCACGGGCCCGCGGGTCGAGCCAGATGGCAAAGAAGGCGCGGGCGAAGTCGACATCCCCGACCTCGCGGCGCAACTGGCCATCGACATAAAAACGGCATCCCGCACCAGGCAGGTAGACCCCGGTAATGCGCATGCCCGGTTGCACATCGACAAAGGCCTCGCGCATCACCCCAGCCCAGCGTTCAAGGGTGGCGGCCGACAACCGGTCGCCCTGCAAGCGGCGCATTTCATCGAGGCTGGCCTCGACCAGGGTGTCCCGGGAAAGATTCCGGTGGTAGGTCAGTTCCAAAGCGAAAGGCTGGTTCCAGGCCAGCGGCGTGACCGTGCTCCAGGTGCGGGCGCGGTACAGGCTCAACCCGAACCAGGTGAACTCACCGCTGCCCACCGGGCGCGCCCCGGGCAAGCCGCTGCGCCAGTCGGCCGCGGCCAATGGCACCAGGGCCAGCAGACAAAAAGCGGTTCGGGCCAACCAGCGACGATTGCAGACCATTGCCATGGGTTTGACTCCACCGAGGAGAAATCCTGTACGCGCATATCTCTTTGTATAGTTTTTCCGGGAAAAGTTTGTACAACTTTTTCCTGACGATCCCGCTCAAAGCATCAAAGAGCCCGTCAATCACGTTCCCGGAGGTCGAAATGGCAATGCGTACACCCCTGCTGCTGTCCTGCCTGATGCTGGCAATGGCTGGTTGCTCCAGCACCGACCACAGCAGCGCACCGCCCACCACCATGCAGGTCGATCTGCAGCGCTACCAGGGCACCTGGTACGAGCAGGCGCGGCTGCCGATGTTCTTCCAGCGCAACTGTGTGCAGTCCGAGGCGCATTACAAGCTGCGCAGCGACGGCAAGATCGACGTGACCAACCGTTGCAAGGAAAAGGATGGCGAGTGGAACCAGGCCAATGGCATCGCCGAGGCCCAGGTACCCGGCAAGACCGACAAACTCTGGGTGCGCTTCGATAACTGGTTCAGCCGTCTGGCCCCGGAGATGACCAAGGGCGAGTACTGGGTGCTGTATCACGATGCCGACTACCAGGTGGCACTGGTCGGGCACCCGAACCGCGAGTACCTGTGGCTGCTGTCGCGGGAAGCCGAGATCAACGACTCCACCCGCAGCAAGTTGCTGGGCATCGCCCGCGAGCAGGGCTATGACGTTGGCGAGCTGATCTGGCGGCAGAAATAAGCGAGCCGGCTGCCGGGCATCGACCTTCCAGCGGTTGCGGTGGTCGTCCGGCGGATTTGAAATCCCGGCGATTGCCCGCCAGAATCGCGCCCCCGATCCGCTTTCGCCGTTTCAGAAAAAGGGCTCCCCGCTTGAACGAACAGACACTCTCCCGGCGCCTGGAGCGCGTTGCCGCGCATATCCCGGCCGGCGCGCGCCTGGCCGATATCGGCTCGGACCACGGCTATCTGCCGGTGGCCTTGATGCGCCGCGGCCTGCTGGAAGCGGCGGTGGCCGGAGAAGTGGCGGCCACACCCTTTCATGCCGCCCAACGCAGCGTGCGCGAGAACGGGCTGGAAGCTTCGATCAGCGTGCGCCTGGCCAGCGGGTTGCAAGCGATCGAGGCGCAGGACCGCATTGACGTGATCAGCCTGTGCGGGATGGGCGGCGAGACCATTCGCGACATTCTCGAAGCGGACCGGGAGAGATTGAGCGGCGAGGAACGGCTGGTGCTGCAGCCCAACGGCGGTGAACAGCCCTTGCGCCGGTGGCTGATGCAACAGGGGTATCGAATCGTCGCCGAGGAAGTGCTGCGGGAAAACCGCTTCGACTACGAAATCATCGTCGCCGAGCGCAGCGGGCCGGTGCTCTACAGTGCTGAAGAGCTGTATTTCGGGCCGCTGTCGCTGCGTGAGCGCAGCCCTGCGTTTCTGGCGAAGTGGCAACGTTTGCTGCGCTTGAAACGCAAGACGCTGGAGGGTTTGACCCGGGCGAAGCAGCCGGTTCCGGAGGGCAAAGCGCGGGAACTGGGAGAACAGATCGACTGGATCGCCGGGCTGCTGGGTTGAGCCGCGGTTCGTGCGGGATGGTTTCGGGACCGCTGGCGCGGTCCTTCGCAGCTGACGCAGCGCCTACCAGGACATAAATTTTGTTGCCTGCACCGCGCCACCAGATATCAAACCGCCAGCTATATTTTCCCTAACCCCGATACCCTCTTTTTTTATCCCCTTTTTCTGCCCCCGTTTTTCTGCTTATGTACGCTGTATTTGGCGCAGCAAGGCCGTTCCAGGGCTGTGCCAAGCGACAGGAAGTCTGCCAGATCGCTGGTCCGGCCCGTTCAGGGCCAGGCTGTGCCCAAGCGTCACGAACCGGACTACCTGACTTATGCCCGTTGATCTGCAAGCGCTCTATCCCAAGCTTATCCATCTGATGCTGGATACGGTTTTCGTGGTCGACCGGGACGACGAGATCGTCTTCGTCAGCGATGCCTGCCACGCCCTGCTGGGTTACCGCGCCAATGAACTGATCGGCACCCCCATCACCCGCTACATGCACCCCGAAGACCTGCCATCCACCCGAGCCTCCATCGTCCGGGTGATGAACGGTCAACCGCATTTCGACTTTCGCAATCGCTACCTGCGCAAGGATGGTGGCGTGGTCTATATCCTCTGGGCCGCGTTCTGGTCCGAGGAGGTCGGGGCGCGGATCGGCGTCGCGCGCAATGTCACCGCCCTGGCCCAGGCCGAAGAAGAGCTGCGTTTCCTCGCCCATCACGACCCCCTGACCAAACTGACCAACCGCTCGCTGTTCAACGACCGCCTGCAGGCCGCCCTGCATGTCGCCCATCGGCACAAGACCACCTTTGCCCTGCTGTTCCTCGATATCAACGACTTCAAGGGGATCAACGACGACTACGGCCACAGCATGGGCGATCGCGTGCTCTGCGTGATCGCCCAACGCCTGCAAGGCTGCGTGCGCGAAACCGACACCGTGGCGCGGATGGGCGGCGACGAGTTCATCGTGCTGCTCACCGATATCCACCCGGAGAATGCAGTGTCGGACAAGATCGCGCAGATCCTCGCCGTCATGGCCGAACCGCTGGGGACGGAGTTCGACGGGCTGCACATGCCCTCCTGCAGCATCGGCGTGGCCTGCTATCCGGCGGATGGCATGGATGCGGACACGCTGCTCAGCCATGCCGACGGCGATATGTACCGGATCAAGCGGCGACGCTCCGGGGCGGGGTGAATCAACTGCCCGGGCTGGCCGCGCTTTCGGCGAGCATAGCCACAGGGTTCTGGGCCTGTCGCAGTATCTGCGCTCGACGCGGTCCCTGTGGGAGCTGGCATTGCCAGCGATGAGGCCCGCAAGAACAACCCCGAACAGCAAGTTCCACCACACCTACACTTTCTCGTTGAGCCCACAACTGCAAGGACGCACGGGAAATGCCAAGCACACGACGGGACGATCTTGTTTACGCACTGCTGCTGACCGGGGCCTTCTGCGCTTTTGTGCTCACCGGCTTCGGTAGCCTTGCCTGGCAACTGAGTGCCCTGCCGCTGGCGGCAATCGGCCTGGGCTTGGCCTTGCGCGCTCCACCTTTACTCCTGAGCGCCAGCACCGCCGCGACGCTGGCGGTGATCACGGCGTACCTCTTCTTCACTGCCAGCCTCGGCCGCGAGGGCGGGCTGGCCTGGATCGGCCTGTGGTTTTCCGCCCCGGGCATGCTGCTCGGTATCGGCGCCACCGTCTGGCTGTTGCGCTACCGGTTCCGCACCAGCCTGCCATGGATCGTCGCCGGCCTCGGTTTTGCCGGCGCCGTCCTGGGCTTCATGCTTGGCCAGTTGGTGGTCTGCAACAGCCTGATGGACTGCGGGCCACTGACGCTGGCATAGCTCAGCCTTCGCAGAAGCGGATCCGGTTGCCGAACGGGTCGTACACCTCAAGCACCTTGCCCCAGCCCTGCTCGACGATATCCGGGCGGGCATAGCCGTAACGCTTGGCCAGTAGCTCGTCACGCAACTGCTCGATGTTGTGCACCGGCACGAACAGCGTCGCCCCCGGACTGGCATCGCCGTGGTGTTCGGAGAGATGCAGTTGCAGGCCGTCGCGACACAGGCCCAGGTACAGCGGCAGGTCCGCTTCGTAACGGTGTTCAAACTCGATGCTGAAACCGAGGAAATCCAGGTAGAACTCCCGGGCCTTGGCTTCATCGAACATGCGCAGGATGGGAATGGCGCGTTCGAGCCGGATAGCGGCTGGAGGAGTCGTAAGGGTGTCGTCAGATCGCATCATCAATTCCCCTGAGAGCAGGACGGGTAGCAAGCAGATTGGCTGGCATCAAAATCTTCTCCAAGTGGACCAACGCCCGTTGAAACAGCGGATCACAGTCCTCGACAGGCATACGGTCAAGCGACGCCCAGAAAAAATCGAAACGATGGCCATGATCGTCAACGGTCTGGTGCGACCACTGTTGCGGCAGTGGGCCGGCTGCGCGGCAGAGATGAAAAGACCAGACTTGCCCCTCATGGCCAGCCTGCCAAAGGCCAAGGTCGGCCTCGACCTTGGCGCCAGTGATGCCGGACTCCTCCACCAGTTCACGCAAGGCCGCGTCGCCTGGAGTTTCGCCTGTTTCGATACTGCCCTTGACCAGTTGCACGCCCGCCACAGGGTGGCGGAACAACAGAATCCGCGGGTCCGGTGCAGCCGACATGAGCACGGCGCAGGCTTTGTTCGGGGGCATGGTGATTTCCTTGTCGACAACGGCAGCCGGCAATCATACGGGATCTCGCAAGTAACGCCGCCCCGGCAAGCAAGTTTCCGGCAGGAAAGTTATAAGCCAGCACATTATGAAACTGGCATGAAATTCTCATGTCATTTATTAGCGTCCTATCAACTGTTGTCCAACTACCCACTTTCCCCACCCAAGAAAAACACAGGGGGTTCCTATGAGTTGTCTGATCTGCGCGGGTCGTGCCGAATCCATCGAGTGTTCACCGGGGTGGGAAGAGCGCAGTTGCCCACGCTGCGGGTGTTACCGGATGTCCCAGTCACTGGTACTGCTGATGATGAATGAAGGCCAGATCTTCGATTCGAAGAAGATGCGCGAATGGCTGGAAGTCAGTCGTTGCCGGGTTCCAGTACCGTCCATTGATTTGAATCAGGCGATCATTGTTCAGTGACGGAAAACCTCTTTGCCGGTTCTCCAACGTTTTGGCGCAGCTCGTTCAGGGGAGGCATGCTACTGTTCGGCGTCTGGACGATAAAGGAGGACCGATGAAGGACTACATGATTCTCATGCACGGGGATGCGCCCGATCAGGTTGCAGCACATGACCCTGAGCGCTGGGAACGCTACATCGGTTGGCTGCAGGACAGCGGGCAATTCGATGGGGGCAGTTCAATCGGGGCTGGCGAACGATTGAAGAAAGGCCAGGCAAGCGTGGTGGTCGCTGACGAACTAAACGGTTTTATCCGCATCCGTGCGCAGAATGCCGAAGCGGTCCGGGCCTTGCTGGTGGGCAACCCGGTCTACGAGGCGGGCGGAACCGTAGATATTCGCGAACTGCCACGCACCTGATTGATCGCCGCTGCGCAGAAATCCCTAATGCGCTGCCCCTTTTTCAGAGCGCTCATAAAGCAGCGAAAATGCCATTTGCCTGGTCCGGAGATCGGAAGAAACGAAGGAGATAGTCGCTTGTGGTCGCTGTGAACAGAAACTCAGAGGTCAGAGGTCAAAGTACGCGTGCCCTTGTGATCAAAAATTGTAAGGCTCTAGCTCGGCAAGCTGGGAAAGCAAAATCAAATGCTCAACTGCCTTAACTTTTTCCACGTTTTTTAGGGAGGCATTCCCTCCCAGCATGAGTGCGGGAACGAAGCCATACATTTCATCATGAGGCAGTGTGCCAAGTTTCCTTCTTGCCGACCTGAACATCTCTTCAAAATCATTAGAACTGACTTTCCTGAAAACTATAAAATCTTGAACTTTGCGATCCATTAACTCTGGCTCGGGCTTAAAGTCGTGAATTACACAACGAGAAAAAAGGCTGTCAATCCTGAGAGAGAACCCCGTTTTCTCACCCCACAGATAAAGGTCCCCAAATGCGCCGCGAGCGATCAGGTGGTAAGTATCGTAGTTTTCAAACTCCGTCCCCGTGAGCCATGATGCGACAACCCCCTCATACTCTTGCGGGTTAACTATCCAGAAGATCCCATTACCATATCCACACCAACCATGTTCACCCCAGTACTCAAGAAGTTTATTGGGCAGTTTCTCTCTGTAGCGCCGAATGCTGGATACCGGAACTTTCTGCCGAGCGACAGGACTACCAAACTTCTCTAAAAATCTACCGAACGCTTCGTCCATGGTCACCTCCCTTGATCAGCACTTGTGTAATTTTACGCCGAGCAAAGTTTAGCTTTGCAGGGATTCCGACACATTTCAGCCTCGACCCTCAGAATTTGAATTTTGTCTTCACGGCCGGTACTGGAGTTTACCTGCCTGCCTCCGAAACCACTGACTATACCTTTGCCTTCAGCCCCGCCCACCGCCACTTCGCCTAACTAGTCGACTACTGCCGCTACGAAGTGGCAAACCCTGCACATTTTAGAAATTGTAAGGCTGAAGTTCGGCAAGCTGCGAAAGCAAAATCAAATGCTCAACCGCTTTAACCTTTTCTACGTATTGCAGGGAAGCATTCCCTCCCAGCATGAGTGCAGGAACGAAGCCATACATTTCGTCAGCCTGCAGAGTTCCGAGTTTTTTTCTCGCAGGTTTGAATAAGTCGTCCAAATCATTAGACTCTGCACTCATCGTCAACAGAAAACCTTGTACCTCTTTATCCAGCTCATCAGGACCAACCTCAAAGTCATGAACAACATATCGAGATAAAACCCCAGTAATCATCAACGAGAAACCCGTTTTCTCACCCCACAAATACAAATCACCAAATGCTCCACGTGCAATCAGGTGATACGTATCGCGTTGCGATAGGATTGTTCCCTCAATCCAAGATTTCACCACACCTTCGTATTCCTGCGGATTCACGAGCCAAAAAATCCCGTTACCATAACCACACCATCCGTGCGCCGCCCAGTACTCCAGAAGCTGATCTGGCAACTTACCCTTATAACGAGAAATACTTGAAATCGGGACTTCTTGCCGACCTACAGGACCACCAAATTTTTCCAGAAACCTAGCAAAGACTTTATCCATGACAATCTCCTCTTGATCAGCACCTATGCAACTTAACATTAATAAAAGTAACACCCCGCACTGACTCCGGAATCTTCTCAGCAGCTAACTTTAAACGTGTTATTTTTGACACCCATTGTGGCCCAATACTAGAGTTCACTTGCCGATCTCCGAAGTCGGCGATGATATCCTTGCCACCAGCTCTTAAATCAGGATTATGTAGCCCTGCAAGATTTGACATTATCCTAGCAGTTTCTCTGCTAGCCGCCATTTCAGCATCCAACGGGCTCATCTCCTTTTGAAACTGCTTCTGAAACCTAGCATGCATGCTTAATTTCAGAGCCTTGCGGGCTTTCTGCGCCGTTGCACTATTACGACTCACTGGGCTAGCAATATTCTCCAAATACTCCCCAACCGTAAGCCGATTCAACCCATCCTCCTGCCCCTGCAACTGCCGCTCGAACTCTCCAATCTTGGACTCCGGCATCTTGTCAGCCTTGAAGCATTCGACCTCATGGAGGGCCATGGTGTTCGGCCTGCCCTTGGACTGCTCCCTGTCATTAGCGGACGGGCGATTCTGCGGCGACTTGATATCTGCGGAGGCCAGACTCCCTACTCGAGGTTCACGAGACTGCAAATCGGGGTGCTGCTTCAGGACGTCTTCATGTTTGAGCATCCATTGGCCCAGCTTCGCACCTCGCTCGCTACGCTGCATTTCACCGGCCAGCACACTTGCATTTCCACGACCCCGCGTCAAATAAGCAACGATGGCACTTAGCAGCAGAACCACTACGGCCTCATGAGCAAGTGCTATCTCCAAGCCACCCATTCCTGCCGAGAGTCCATTATCCGAGTAGTAGCTCATTGGGCCATGGGAACGCTCCTGGGGACCATTCCATGCAGTAGAGATTCCCCTTGCATAAGCATCAAGGATCGGTTTCAGGCCTTCGGTGAAAAACTCAGTGATCGAAGCAAGCCCCAATACACCAAGAATCCAAGCTCCTGCCTGTACACCAGCAACAGCTCCTGCCATCGCGCCAGGAAATGCACCTACACCACCCGCAAGAAAACCAATGCCCCCTCCCACCATGCCGCCGGTCAGCGCGCTACCAGCCAGAATCATCCCCAGATCCTTGACCATGGCAATCAAATCATTCAGCACAACTCGGATATCAAGGTCGGAGAAACGCTGAAGGAGACGCCTGCCAACTTCTATTTCTGCAACCCTGAAAGCTTCGCGGACACTAGCGATTCTGCGGTGAATCAGTTCGAAGCTAGGTGTACTCTCGAACTCGGGAAAACGGGACGCAGTCATTCCTGTATTGAACGCTCGGAATGGTCTTTCAAAATGACTATCGATATCAAACCAGCTAGGTATAAGTCTCCCCCCAAACATTAATCGCTCCTGCGTGCGTAATAATCAAAAATTTGACCCCCAAAAACCATCCAGTCAAAAACATGGATTCAGAAATTAACCAGACGATTCTGAGCTAAATGACTGGCAGATCAGCCGAAGAGGCGAGCTATGGAAACGTTTCACCATGGACATGTCAAATACTGGCCTTTCAATACCAGCCACCACAGAGTCATGACAAAACGCTCTAACCCAAGGCTTTACTGACATCAAAGCAGTTCGAGAGCACGACAGGAGCAACCACAACAAAATATTTCAATCGAACTTCATTTACTTTCTGCCTTCAAACCCCCACGCCAAACTTCCGACTTCAAAAACTTCATTCAAAAGAAATAAACAGACATAACCGCTCTACTACTGATAGTTCAACGCTCCCCGAAAATACCCAACAGAAAGATCCTACAAAAATCACTGTAGCTCACCATCAAGCCAGGGAAGAACCTAGTCTTTCAGTGCTCACCTGAAAAAAACGCCACGACATTATCAAAGGCATCGCCGAAATAAAGCTCGTAACCGTTCTTCTCCACATACCCCAGATGCGGTGTCGCCAGCACTCGCGGGTGAGTAAGCAGGGGGTGCTGGGGGTCCACCAGCGGCTCCTGCTCATACACATCCACCGCCGCGAACCCTGGCCGCCCCGCCTCCAGCGCCTGCAGCAATGCCCCCGGCGCGATCAGCTCGGCGCGGCTGACGTTCACCAGCAGGGCATCGCTTTTCATCCGGCTGAGGTCGTCGAAGGTCACGCCATGGCGGCTGCGCTCGGACAATCTCAGATTGAGACTGACGATATCCGCCTCGCTGAAGAACGCCTCCCGCGATACGGCCGCCCGGTGCCCATCGGCCTCCGCCGCCGCGCGACTGGTCTCGCTGCCCCACACCAGCACCGGCATGTCGAAGGCCTGGGCATAGCGCGCCAGGCGCTGACCGATCTTGCCATAGCCCCAGATACCCAGGGTCTGCCCCGCCACCGCCTGGCCCAGATTGACCTGCCAGCGGCCCTGCTTGAAGGCTTCGATGGCCGGCACCAGTTGCCGCCGGGCATTGAGAATCAGCGACCAGGCCAGCTCCGCCGGCGCCACGGGCGAGCCGCGCCCTTCGGTCACGGCGATGCCCCGGGCGGTACAGGCATCCAGGTCGATATGACCGGAAACCTTGCCGGTCTGGCTGATCAACTTGAGGTTCGGCAGGCGATCGAGCAAGGCCGCGTCGATGCGCGTGCGCTCGCGGGTGAGCACCAGGGCGTCGGCATCGGCGAAACGTGCGGCGAGCTCATCGAGGGAGGCAGGCTGGACATCGTGATAGACCCTGACCTCGTGCGCGGAAAGCCGGGTGAAGCAGTCGAGGCTGCGGATCACGTCTTGATAGTCGTCGGGGATGACAATGCGCATCGGGGCGGTCCTGGCGGGAGGTCGGGATGGAGACGATAGCTGAAAATGACGGAGGACTGGCTAACCGCAACAACAGTGAACACCCTGCTTCTGTGTCTGGCCTGGATCACGCGGCTGGCCCGATACCCTGTGGGAGTCGGCGTTGCCGACGATGGGGCCATCCGCCTCGACATCAATCTTGCTGGTCGGGTTGTTCTTGCCGGCCTCATCGCTGGCAAGCCAGCTCCCACAGGTTCCTGTGTCGGAG
Source organism: Pseudomonas sp. FG98 (assembly GCF_057808595.1). NCBI lineage: Bacteria > Pseudomonadati > Pseudomonadota > Gammaproteobacteria > Pseudomonadales > Pseudomonadaceae > Pseudomonas > Pseudomonas sp. FG98. The sequence goes on from NZ_JBMDIJ010000131.1 coordinate 10,954, forward strand.
CTGGATCATGCGGTTGGCCCGGAACCCTGTGGGAGTCGGCATTGCCGACGATGGGGTCATCCGCCTCGACATCAATCTTGCTGATCAGGTTGTTCTTGCCGGCCTCATCGCTGGCAA
>NZ_JBMDIJ010000132.1:0-10892 GCF_057808595.1 Pseudomonas sp. FG98
GCGGCTGGCCCGGAACCCTGTGGGAGTCGGCGTTGCCGACGATGAGGCCATCAGCTTCGACATCAATCTGGTGGTTGGGTTGTTCTTGCGGGCCTCATCGCTGGCAATGCCAGCTCCCACAGGTTCCTGTGTCGGAGCTGGATCATGCGGCTGGCCCGGAACCCTGTGGGAGTCGGCGTTGCCGACGATGAGGCCATCAGCTTCGACATCAATCTGGTGGTTGGGTTGTTCTTGCGGGCCTCATCGCTGGCAATGCCAGCTCCCACAGGTTCCTGTGTCGGAGCTGGATCATGCGGCTGGCCCGGAACCCTGTGGGAGTCGGCGTGAACTGGCCGACGATGAGGCCCCGAAGCGCACAACCTACCCCGGCCCCGGCAAGCGCTTCAGATCCGGCGTGATATCCCGCTCCTGCGGCGGTTCGTCATGGAAGCCGACCGGCATCTTGCCCTTCAGCTGCCAGGCAAAGGCGATGATCTCGGCAATGGTCAGGTACAGCGCCTCGGGAATGCTGTCGCCCAGCTCCATCCGCGCCAGCAATTTCACCAGCTCGGCGTTTTCGTAGATCGGCACTTCGTGCTCGCGGGCGAGGGCGAGGATGGCTTCGGCCAGTTCGTCGTCGCCCTTGGCGGTCAGGGTTGGGGCCTGGGCGCCGTCGTAGCTGAGGGCGATGGCCTGGCGTGGTGCTTTCCTGCTCATGCGTTTTCGTCCACCCAGCGTTGTTCCAGACGGGTTCCCGGGCCATGTGGTGGCACGCCCTGATGACAATGCAGCTCGGCGACGTTCACCCCCCGTGCGACCAGGCGCGCGCGCAGGCCGTCCAGTTCCCGTTCGATCAGTTCCGCGGTTTCCGGGCGTTCGGCCCAGAGCTGGCTGGACAGGCTGCCCTTGGTGATCTGCGCCTGCACCTGCAAGGGCCCGAGGGGATGCAGGTCAAAGGCCAGGTCGACGCGCCAGAGCATTTCCAGCGGGTCGCGGCGTTCCCGTTCCGGGTCGGCCTGCTGTTCCTTGGTTTCCTCGCGCTGCACCTTGACCTGCACCGGCATGAACTCGGGGCCGGTGCGCAGGGGGATTTCCAATTGCCAGGTGGTTTGCAGGTTGCCGTCCGGGGTGCTGCCGGTCTGTTCGAGACTGGCCAACTGATGGCTCTGTAGTCGGGAAATGGCCGCCGCAGCCAGGCGCAGCAGGTGTTGCAGGTCGCCTTCTTCTTCGGCGTTCTGCAACAGCCGGGAGGGCAGCGGAAAGCCGGTCGGGTGCGGCTTGGGCGCGACCTGGCCGAGGGCGCCGAGGTAGCTGCGGACCATGCCCGGCAGGGCCTGGGCCAGGCTGGTCTGGACCGTCGGCGAGAGCGGCGTGCCGCCCGGGACATTGGGTAGCAGTTGCGCGATCAGGCGCACCACCTGGGCCTTGATGTCCAGCCCCAGCTGGTTGGCGCCGCCGTTGAGCAGGCGCGCTTCGAGAAAGGCACCGCTGTTGTTCAGCGCCTGGGCCACCTGGCGCGAATCAGCGAACTGGCGGATATCCGGCAGGCTGGCCAGCAGCTTGTCGACGCTGGCGCGCAGTTCCGGCGGCTGGCTGTCGTCACGGGCGATGCGCTGCATGGAGGCCAGCAGGCCCTGCAAGGACGCCTGGCGGTTCTGCTGGACGCTGAGGTTCTGGGCGATGGCCATCTGCTCCTGGCGCCCGCTCAGCGGTACGAAATTCAGTTGCTGGTCGCTGGCCACCCGGGCGCTGAGCAGGCTGCCCAGGGGCAGCGGGCGCGGCGAGTCGATGCTCAGGGTGGCGCCGGCCTGCAGGGTATTGAGCAGGGTGACCAGCGAGCGGTACACCGGTGGCAGGTTGCCGGTCTGCGGCTGCAACTGGCTGGTCAGCACCTTGCCTTGCAACAGGGTGCCCACCGGCAGTTGCTTGGTGTCGAGGCTGGTCAGGGTGGTGACGTTGTTGGCGGCGGCCTGCTGCACCGCCAGGCTGAGCTGGCTGGCGTTGGGCTGGCTGACGGTGACCTGGGTGCCCAGGGCCAGGGGCTGACTGGCGCTGGTCTGCACCAGGGTCTGCTGGCCGCCGGCGCGCAACAGGCGCAACAGCATCTGGAAGTCCTCGCCCACCTGGCGCAGCGAAACCACTTCGCCCTTGGCGGTTTCGCCTTTTGCCAGCAGATCCGGCTGCGCTTCCAGGAGCTTGACCATCTCGCCGGTCATGGCGGCGGCGCGGAGCTGGGGATTGGCCGCCGCCTGTGGGCCAAGGATGTTTATTTCGCCCGTCATTGCTCTTGCGACCTGTTCAAATAGCCCTCTTTACAGTAGGACATGGCATGTATAATGCCGCCCGATTTCTCCCGCGAGTGCAGGATCCGGGCGCTCGCGACCAGACCGGTCGGCCAGGTTTTCGTTGTCTCTATAACGGCCAGGGTCGTACCGACTTGAGACAGTCCCGAACCAATAAGGCGAATCTGTGACTCCTCACCTCCAAGCCGTGGGCCTGGCCTGCGAGCGCGACTGGCGAATGCTCTTCGAACACCTGGAGCTTCAGGTGACCGCCGGCGCCATGCTGCAGATCAGCGGTCCCAACGGCAGCGGCAAGACCAGCCTGCTGCGCCTGCTGGCCGGCCTGATGCAACCCACTCACGGCGAGATCCTGCTCAACGGCAAGCCGCTGGCGGAGCAGGGCAGCGAACTGGCGCGCAACCTGGTATGGATCGGCCACGCCGCCGGCATCAAGGACCTGCTTACCCCGGAAGAAAACCTCACCTGGCTCTGCGCCCTGCATCGCCCGGCCAGCCGCGAAGCGATCTGGCAGGCACTGGCAGCGGTAGGCCTGCACGGTTTCGAGGATGTTCCCTGCCATACCTTGTCTGCCGGCCAGCAGCGCCGCGTGGCCCTGGCCCGGCTGTACCTGGACAGCCCGCCACTGTGGATCCTCGACGAACCCTTCACCGCCCTCGACAAGCAGGGCGTGGCCCAGCTCGAAGCGCACCTGGCGCAACACTGCGAGCAGGGCGGCATGGTGGTGCTGACCACCCACCACACGCTGGAGCGCACGCCCTCCGGTTACCGCGATATCAACCTGGGGCAGTGGGCGGCATGAGTGTATTTGTCCTGTTGTTGCGCCGTGAGGCGCGTCTGCTTTGCCGACGGCCGGCAGAGCTGGCCAATCCCCTGGTTTTTTTCGCGATTGTCATCGCATTGTTCCCACTTGCGGTCGGTCCTGAGACACAATTGTTGCAAATCTTGTCTCCAGGGTTAGTCTGGGTAGCCGCACTTTTGTCGGTCCTGCTCTCGCTGGACGGGCTTTTCCGCAGTGATTTCGAGGACGGATCCCTCGAACAGTGGGTCCTTTCGCCGCACCCCCTGCCGCTACTGGTACTGGCCAAGGTGCTGGCACACTGGATTTTTTCCGGGCTTGCGCTGGTATTGTTGTCGCCGCTGCTGGCGCTGATGCTCGGATTGCCGGTGGAATGCCTGCCGGTCCTGCTGGCATCGCTCTTGCTCGGTACTCCGGTGCTGAGCCTGTTGGGCGCCGTCGGTGCGGCCCTGACCGTTGGTTTGAAACGTGGTGGTCTGCTTCTGGCGTTACTGATTCTGCCGCTATATATCCCGGTATTGATCCTGGGCAGTGGCGCTCTACAAGCAGCAGTGCAAGCTATGCCCGCAACCGGATACCTGCTCTGGCTCGGCAGTCTGGCCGCCCTGGCAGTCACCCTTGCACCTTTCGCGATAGCTGCCGGCCTGAAAATCAGCGTCGGCGAATAATGAGGTCTGGGCCACGCCCAGAAAGACCCTGGATGTACCGTGATGAAAAGCAGCGCAATAAGCTGGACATGGTTTCACAAGCTCGGTTCCCCGAAATGGTTCTACGCCATCAGCGGGCGCATGCTGCCCTGGCTGGCGGTGGCCGCGATCCTGCTGATCGGGGTCGGCGTGGTCTGGGGACTGGCCTTCGCCCCGCAGGATTACCAGCAGGGCAATAGCTTCCGGATCATCTACATCCACGTGCCGGCGGCCATGCTGGCGCAGTCCTGCTACGTGATGCTGGCGGTGTGCGGCGTGGTCGGCCTGGTGTGGAAGATGAAGATCGCCGACGTCGCCCTGCAAAGCGCCGCGCCCATCGGCGCCTGGATGACCGCCGTGGCGCTGGTCACCGGGGCCATCTGGGGCAAGCCGACCTGGGGCAGCTGGTGGGTCTGGGATGCCCGCCTTACGTCCATGCTTATCCTGCTTTTCCTGTACTTCGGTCTCATTGCCCTCGGCCACGCCATCAGCAATCGTGAGAGCGCGGCCAAGGCCTGCGCGGTGCTGGCCATCGTCGGGGTGATCAACATCCCGATCATCAAGTACTCGGTGGAGTGGTGGAACACCCTGCACCAGGGCTCGACCTTCACCCTGACGGAGAAACCGGCGATGCCGGCGGAGATGTGGTTGCCGCTGCTGCTCACCGTCCTTGGCTTCTATTGCTTCTTCGGCGCCGTGCTGCTGCTGCGCATGCGTCTTGAAGTGCTCAAGCGCGAAGCCCGCGCCAGCTGGGTCCGCGACGAAGTGCTGAACAGCCTGGGAGGCGCACGATGAGCTTCGCATCCTTCGGCGAGTTTCTCGCCATGGGCCATCACGGCCTGTATGTCTGGTCGGCCTACGGCATCTGCCTGGCGGTGCTGGCCATCAACGTCGCCGCGCCGCTGCTGGCCCGGCGTCGTTACCTGCAAGCTGAGGCGCGCCGTTTGCGCCGGGAGAACGCCAAGTGAATCCGCAACGCAAAAAGCGCCTGTTCATCATCCTTGGCCTGCTCGCCGGCCTCGGCGTCGCCGTGGGCCTGGCCCTCAGCGCGCTGCAGGAAAACATCAACCTGTTCTACACCCCGACCCAGATCGCCAACGGCGAAGCGCCGCTGGACACCCGGATCCGCGCCGGCGGCATGGTCGAGAAGGGCTCGGTGCAGCGCTCCAGCGACTCCCTCGACGTACGTTTCGTGGTCACCGATTTCAACAAGTCGGTGCCGATCACCTACCGCGGCATCCTTCCCGACCTGTTCCGCGAGGGCCAGGGCATCGTCGCCCTGGGCAAGCTGAATGCCGAGGGCGTGGTGGTGGCCGATGAAGTGCTGGCCAAGCACGACGAGAAATACATGCCGCCGGAGGTCACCAAGGCCCTCAAGGAAAGCGGTCAGGCCGCCAGCGGAGCACAAGCCCAATGAACGCCGCGCTGATCATTCCCGAACTCGGCCAGCTGTCGATGATCCTGGCCATCTGTTTCGCCTGCGTGCAGGCCAGCGTCCCGCTGCTCGGCGCCTGGCGCGGCGACAGCCTGTGGATGAGCCTGGCGCGCCCGGCGGCCTGGGGCCAGTTCGCTTTCCTCGCCTTCGCCTTCGCCTGCCTGACCCACGCCTTCATGACCGACAACTTCTCGGTCGCCTACGTCGCCAGCAACTCGAACAGCGCCTTGCCCTGGTACTACAAGTTCAGTGCCGTGTGGGGCGCCCACGAAGGCTCGCTGCTGCTCTGGGCGCTGATCCTCGGCGGCTGGACCTTCGCCGTGTCGATCTTCTCCCGGCAACTGCCGCAGGTGATGCTGGCCCGGGTGCTGGCGGTGATGGGCATGATCAGCGTCGGCTTCCTGTCGTTCCTGATCATCACCTCCAACCCGTTCCAGCGCCTGCTGCCACAGATGCCCGGCGATGGCCGCGACCTCAACCCGCTGCTGCAGGACATCGGCCTGATCGTCCACCCACCGATGCTGTACATGGGTTATGTCGGCTTCTCGGTGGCCTTTGCCTTCGCCATCGCCGCACTGCTCGGCGGCCGCCTCGATGCGGCCTGGGCACGCTGGTCGCGGCCATGGACCATCGTCGCCTGGGCCTTCCTCGGCATCGGCATCACCCTTGGCTCCTGGTGGGCTTACTACGAACTGGGCTGGGGCGGCTGGTGGTTCTGGGACCCGGTGGAAAACGCCTCGTTCATGCCCTGGCTGGTAGGCACCGCGCTGATCCACTCGCTGGCGGTCACCGAAAAACGCGGGGTGTTCAAAAGCTGGACCGTGCTGCTGGCGATCGCCGCCTTCTCCCTCAGCCTGCTCGGTACCTTCCTGGTCCGTTCCGGCGTGCTGACCTCGGTGCATGCCTTCGCCTCGGACCCTGAGCGCGGCATCTTCATCCTGTTCTTCCTGCTGGTGGTAGTCGGTGGTTCGCTGACCCTGTTCGCCCTGCGCGCGCCAGTGGTCAAGAGCCAGGTCGGCTTCGCCTTGTGGTCGCGCGAGACCCTGCTGCTGGCCAATAACCTGGTGCTGGTGGTGGCGGCTTCGATGATTCTCCTCGGCACCCTGTATCCGCTGGTGCTGGATGCCCTGACCGGCGCCAAGCTGTCGGTCGGCCCGCCGTACTTCGATGCCCTGTTCATTCCCCTGATGGCCCTGCTGATGCTGGTGCTGGCGGTGGGCGTGATCGTGCGCTGGAAGGACACCCCGACCCGCTGGCTGGCCAGCATGCTGACCCCGGTGCTGGTGGGTGCTGCCGTACTGGCGCCGATCGGCGGCCTGCTGGTGGACGACTTCGACTGGCCGGTGCTGACCACCTTCGCCCTGGCGGCATGGATCGTCCTTGGCGGCCTGCGCGATATCTTCGACAAGACCCGCCACAAGGGCCTGCTCAAGGGCATTCGCGGTCTCAATCGCAGTTACTGGGGCATGCATCTCGCCCACCTGGGCCTGGCGGTCTGTGCCCTGGGCGTGGTGCTGTCGAGCAACAACAGCGCCGAGCGCGACCTGCGCATGGCCCCGGGCGAATCGGTGGAGCTGGCCGGTTATCACTTCGTCTTCGAAGGCGCCAGGCATCACGAAGGGCCGAACTTCACCTCCGACAAGGGCACCGTGCGGGTGCTCAAGGACGGCCGCGAAATCAGCGTGCTGCACCCGGAAAAACGCCTCTACACCGTGCAGCAGTCGATGATGACCGAGGCCGGCATCGATGCCGGCTTCACCCGCGACCTGTATGTCGCCCTCGGCGAGCCGCTGGAAAACGGTGCCTGGGCGGTGCGGGTGCACGTCAAGCCGTTCGTGCGCTGGATCTGGCTGGGCGGCCTGCTGACCGGCCTGGGTGGATTGCTGGCGGCGCTGGACCGGCGTTATCGAGTCAAGGTGAAAAGCAAAGTGCGTGATGTGCTGGGCCTGGAAGGAGCGACTGCATGAAGCGTTGGATCATGGTGCTGCCGCTGGCGGGGTTTCTGCTGGTGGCGCTGTTTCTCTACCGTGGCTTGTACCTTGACCCGGCGGAGCTGCCGTCGGCGATGATCGGCAAGCCGTTCCCGGCCTTCGCCCTGCCCAACGTGCAGGGCGACCGCCAGTTGACCGAGGCCGACCTCAAGGGCAAGCCGGCACTGGTCAACGTCTGGGCCACCTGGTGCGTGTCGTGCAAGGTCGAGCACCCGGTGCTGAACAAGCTGGCCCAGCAGGGCGTGGTGATCTACGGCGTCAACTACAAGGACATCAATGCCGATGCCCTGAAGTGGCTGGCCGAGTTCCACAACCCCTACCAGATGGACATCCGTGACGAGCAGGGCAGCCTCGGCCTCGACCTGGGCGTCTACGGCGCGCCGGAAACCTTCTTCATCGACGCCAAGGGCATCATCCGCGACAAGTACGTCGGTGTGATCGACGAGACCGTCTGGCGCGAGAAGCTCGCCCCGGTCTACCAGGGCCTGGTCGACGAGGCCCGCCCATGAAGCGCTGGCTAGCTGCCGCGGTACTTGGCCTGAGTCTGTGCGGCGTGGCCAAGGCGGCCATCGATACCTACCAGTTCGCCGACGAGGCCGAGCGCGAGCGTTACCGCGAGCTGACCAAGGAACTGCGCTGCCCCAAGTGCCAGAACCAGGACATCGCCGACTCCAACGCACCGATCGCCGCCGACCTGCGCCGGGAAATCTTCCGCATGCTCGGCGAAGGCAAGAGCAATCAGCAGATCGTCGATTTCATGGTCGATCGCTACGGTGATTTCGTCCGCTACAAGCCGGCCCTGACCGCCAGGACCTGGCTGCTCTGGTTCGGCCCTGCCGCGCTGCTGCTGGGTGGTATCGGCGTGCTGGTGGTGATCGTGCGCAAGCGCCGGGTACCGGCGGGTACTGCAAGCACCGACCTTTCTCCCGAGGAGCGTGAGCGCCTCGCCAAACTGCTGGACAAAGAACAGACCCATGACTGATTTCTGGCTCGCTTCAGGCCTGCTGCTACTGGTAGCCCTGAGCTTTTTGCTGATTCCGGTGTTGCGTGGCCGTCGTGCGCAGCAGGAAGAAGACCGTACCGCCCTCAACGTTGCGCTGTACCAGGAGCGGGTCGCCGAACTCCAGGCCCAGGGCGCTGCGGGCGTGCTCAACGCCGAACAGCTGGCACAGGGCCGTGACGAGGCGGCGCGGGAACTGCTGGACGACACCGAGAACGCCGAGCCTGTGCGCAGCGCGCGGCTGGGCAAGGCGCTGCCGATCGTCGCGGCTTTCCTGGTACCGCTGATGGCAGCGGGGTTGTATCTGCATTTCGGCGCCAGCGGCAAGGTCGCCCTGACCCAGGAATTCGCCACCGCACCGCAAAGCATCGAAGAGATGACCTCGCGCCTGGAACGCAGCGTTGCGGCCCAGCCGGACAATGCCGAAGGCCTGTACTTCCTCGGGCGTGCCTACATGGCCCAGGAGCGTCCGGAGGATGCGGCGAAAGCGTTCGAGCGCGCCGTCGGAGTTGCCGGCCGTGCGCCGGAATTGCTCGGTCAGTGGGCCCAGGCGCTGTACTTCGCCAACCACAAGCAATGGACCCCGCAATTCCAGGCACTCACCGACGAAGCCCTGAAGGCCGACCCGAACGAGGTCACCAGCCTCGGCCTGCTTGGTATCGCCGCCTTCGAGGGCGAGCGCTACCAGGAAGCGGTGGACTACTGGAATCGCCTGCTGGTGCAACTGCCGCAGGGTGACACCTCGCGTACCGCGCTGCTGGGCGGTATCGAACGGGCCAAGGAGAAGATCGCTGCCGGCGAGGGCAAGGCGTCGGCACCGGCTGTCGCGGTCTCCGGGCCGAAGTTGACGGTCAAGGTCGAACTGGCCGAGGCGCTGAAGGACAAGGTCAAGCCGGATGATGTGGTGTTCATCTTCGCCCGCGCTGCCTCGGGGCCGAGCCTGCCGCTGGCGGCCAAACGGGTGACGGTGGCGCAACTGCCGATCGAGGTGGTGCTGAGCGACAGCGACGCGATGATGCCCAACATGAAACTGTCGAACTTCCCTGAAGTCCAACTGATGGCGCGTGTCTCCCGCAACGGTCAGCCCGGCAAGGGTGAATGGATCGGCCGCGGTTCGCCGCTGGCGAGCAACACCGAGACGGCGCAACACCTGACCATCGACAGTCCGGACGACCCGGCCAAGCAATAAGAGAGCGACTCCATGAACAGCACCGTACGCCTGACCCTGATTTCACTGGCCCTGGGTCTGAGCGCATGTACGGTGCACCAGCCACGCGAGCCAGAGCGTGAACCCCTGCCGCCGATCAAATCGGCACCCCGACCGGGCCCGGTGATCAAGCCGGGCCCGAGCGTTCCCAAGCCTTCCGTTACACCCACGCCGAAACCCATGCCGCGCACGTCCGCCAGCTTCGCCCCGCCACCGGGCGGTGCCAGCCATTGGGACCCGAAACTCGGGGTCTATGTACTCGAAGGCAAGAACAACACCTTCTACCGCCAGCGCACCTACTACCGCTGGAACAACGGCTGGAGCTGGTCGACCAATCCTGAAGGGCCCTGGCAGGACACCGACGCCAGCGGTGTGCCGGGCGGTCTGGGACGCGCCTTCGGCCAGTAATGACGGCATAATGCTGCCTCGCCTGACGCCTGGGAGCATGAAATGACGAAGACGGTATTGGTACTGGTCGAAACGGTCGATGACTATCTGCCGCTGCTGGAAGACAACGGCTATCGCCTGATCCGGGCCAAGACTCCGGCCTTGCGTGCCGAGGCCATCGCCCGCCACGGTGGCGAGATCGACGTGGTGCTGACCCGTGGCCCGTTGGGCATCACCGCCGAGGAAATCGACGCGCTGCCTTTGCTGCGTCTGATCTGCGTGATCGGGGCCGGCTACGAGGCGGTCGACCTGGCCGCCGCTGCGGCGCGGGGGATCGTCGTCACCAATGGCGCCGGGGCCAATGCCTCGGCAGTGGCGGATCACACCATGGCCCTGCTGTTCGCCGTGGTCCGGGATATCTGCCGGGCCGATGCCACCACTCGCCAGGGCCAATGGAACCGGGTGATCAGCCCGTCTCTGGCGGGCAAGCGCCTGGGCATCCTGGGCCTGGGTTCGGTGGGAATGGCCATCGCCAAGCGCGGTGCCCTCGGTTTCGACATGCAGGTCAGCTATCACAATCGTTCGCCGCGCAGCGATGTGCCGTATCAGTACCGTGCAAGCGTGCTGGAACTGGCGCGGGAATCGGACTTCCTGATCGTTGCCACGCCGGGCGGGGCCAATACCCGCGCGCTGGTTGGCCGTGAGGTGCTGGATGCGTTGGGGCCGCAGGGCTTCCTGGTGAATATCGCCCGGGCCAGCGTGGTGTCTACCACCGAGCTGGTCGCGGCGCTGCGCGAAGGGCGGATCGCCGGGGCCGGGCTGGATGTGTTCGATGACGAACCGTCGGTGCCGGACGAGCTCAAGCAACTGGGCAATGTGGTGCTGACCCCGCACGTGGCGGCGCAAACCCCGGAAGCGGCGCGGGACATGGTGGCGCTGGTGTTGAAGAACCTGCAGGCGTTCTTTGCCGGGGAGCCGGTGTTGACCCCAGTGGTTTCCTGAGGCGGGCGGGGACCTTGTAGGAGCGGGTTTACCCGCGATTACGGTGGTGAATTCACTATCGCAATCGCGGGTAAACCCGCTCCCACAGGGTCCGCGTCGCTTTTAG
>NZ_JBMDIJ010000133.1:0-10756 GCF_057808595.1 Pseudomonas sp. FG98
GGGCGAATCATATCGCCCTTAAGAGGTGTCCGGGATCATTAGGCCAGTTCAAGCCGGCTCCCACAGGGTATCGGGCCAGCCGCAGGATCCAGGCCCGACACAGCAACCTGTGGGGGCTTACCAGCGATGAGGCAGGCAGAACAACCCGACCAGCAAGACCGATGTCGAAGCTGCCGGCCTCATCGTCGGCAACGCCGACTCCCACAGGGAGCCGGGCCAGCCGCAGGATCCAGGCCAGACATAGGAAGAAGTCTTCAGCCAGCCTCCACCAAAGCCGCCACCACCTTGTCCAGCGAGCCTTCCACGCCATCCGGCATCAGTTTCAGGTCGGTCACCTTGCCCTTCACTTCCACCTGCATCTTCAGCAGCCGGCCCTGCTCGTCGGCCAGGATGCGGTAGGTGGTATCGCCGCGCACGAAACTCAGGCCCTGCCCCTCCCGTTGGAAACCTTCACCCTCCTTTTCCGGATAGAACAGCACCGCTTCGTCTTCCTTGCCCAGTGCAACATAGGCCAGCCTGTCTTCGTCCGGGGTCTTGAACAGCACGACCTTCTTGCCCGATGGCGCGAGGCGGAAAGACAGCAGCACCTCGGGCGGATCATCGTTGTTCCAGTACCGGTGCACGCTAGCGACCATCTTGCCGTCGCGGCGCTCTTCGATGCTCTCCACGACCAATCCGGTGGAGAAGTTCTGGCCGAACGAAGCGCGTCTGTTCAATATCGGCTCGCCATTTTCCAGGGAGAAAATGCTGGACTCATGCCAGCAACAGCCATCCTTGGTGAAGACGTCGATCTCCCGGGTCTTTTCGTCCACCGAGAACAATCCGCAATAATCCTGGGCCAGGCGGGTGAAGGATTCACTGTGACGGAAGCCATCGGCGGTGCCGAGAAAGACCTGGTAGGACGGCCCGTGATAGCAACTGAACTGACCGTCCATCAGGGCCAGGTCCTTGATCCCGTCGAGGTTGAAGTCCTGGTAGACCAGCACGCTCTGCTCGCCATAGGGCAGTTCGTGGACATTGACCCGCACCTCCTCGGAACCGTTCTGCTTGTTCAGCACCAGTTCCTCCGACCTGACCTGCACCAGCGCCGGCCCACCGTCCTTGGCATAGACACTGATGATGCCGGGCAGGAACACATCGTCCGCATCGGAGATCTCCAGGGTCGCGCGATAACGCTCGGAGAATTGCTCCAACTGGTAGGTGGACCGGGACAGGCCCTGGAAGTGCGCAGTGTCCAGTTCGCCACGGACATCGGTGGCGCCGGCAAACAGCGGCATGAAAGCGGAAAATCCGCAGAACAGCAGGCGAACCAGGGTTCGCGGAAGGGGTAGGACCCGCACTGTGTGACTCCTGTCTGGAAGGCGAAAGCGCGGATTCTAGCCGCAAACCCTTCCGTCAGTGGAAGAACCTGCCTGGCAGCCCTCCTCGGGGATACGAGCACCCCACCCAGTTTTTTTAACGCCTGAAAACACATATTTACTAATTTCGCCGCCCCCCTCCTCGCCCTCAAGATCGGCCCCCTACAAGAAAGGCGCCGCCCCGGCGACGCCAACCGAAGCATGCCCAGCGTGCTCATCCTTGCCTTGGAGTCCGTCATGACCAACGCAGCGTCATCCGCACCGCTTATCGAGAAACACACGATCGGCTACGTGCCACCCGAAGATCGCCATGGAAAGGTAAGAGATCTGTTCACCCTCTGGTTCGGCGGCAATATCGCGCCGTTGCCCATCGTCACCGGGGCCCTCGGGGTCCAGCTGTTCCACTTGAACCTGGTCTGGGGCATCGTTGCGATCCTCGTCGGGCATCTGCTCGGCGGCGTGCTGATGGCGCTGCATTCGGCCCAGGGCCCGCAGATGGGCATCCCGCAGATGATCCAGAGCCGCGCCCAGTTCGGCTCCCTCGGCGCGCTGCTGGTGGTGGTGATCGCCGGGCTGATGTACATCGGCTTCTTCGCCTCCAACATCGTGCTCGCCGGCAAGTCGCTGCACGGCGTGGCCGACAGCGTGCCAGTGCCGGTGGGCATCGTCATCGGCGCCCTCGGCTCGGGTGTCATCGGCATCATCGGCTACCGCTTCATTCACGTGCTCAACCGCATCGGCACCTGGGTACTGGGCATCGGCATCGTGGTCGGCTTCGGCTATATCCTCACCCATGTGCAGTCCGACGACTTCCTCACCCGCGGCAGCTTCAACCTGTCCGGCTGGCTGGCCACCGTGTCCCTCGCCGCGCTCTGGCAGATCGCCTTTGCCCCCTACGTCTCCGACTACTCGCGCTACCTGCCGGCCAACGTCCCGGTGGCGGCGACCTTCTGGACCACCTACCTGGGCTCGGCCCTGGGCTCCAGCCTGTCGTTCGTGTTCGGCGCCGTCGCGGTGCTGGCGGTACCGGCGGGGATGGACAGCATGGACGCAGTCAAACTCGCCACCGGCGCCATCGGCCCGCTGATGCTGGTGCTGTTCCTGCTCAGCGTGATCAGCCACAACGCCCTCAACCTGTATGGCGCGGTGCTGTCGCTGATCACCCTGGTACAGACCTTCGCCTACCGCTGGATCCCCACCGCGAAAAGCCGCGCCGTGCTGTCGCTGATCGTGCTGCTGGGTTGCTGCGTGGTGGCGGTGTTCGCCTCGGCGGACTTCATCGGCCACTTCGTCGACATGGTCCTGGTGCTGCTGGTGGTGCTGGTGCCGTGGACTGCGATCAACCTCATCGACTTCTACGCGATCCACAAGGGCGACTACGACATCGCCTCGATCTTCAAGGTCGACGGCGGCATCTATGGCCGCTACAACCCGCAGGCGCTGCTGGCCTACGCCATCGGTATCCTGGTGCAGATCCCGTTCATGAACACCCCGCTCTACGTCGGTCCGGTCTCGGCGCATATCGATGGTGCCGACCTGTCGTGGCTGGTCGGGCTGCTGATCACCTCGCCGCTGTACTACTGGCTGGCCACCCGCGACAGCGCCTATCGCCGTCGGCAAACCGGTGCAAAATTGGCGGCATCGCATTGATCTCGCCAGTCATTTGAATCCATTGGGGTTTCGAGAAAAGGCGGCGGCTACCTGATATTTCTGTCAGTTGTGCCGCCGCCTCGCTTGGTTTTTCAATCTGCTCAGCGCTTACCGCAAGCAGCCTGGAAAGGCCAAGGAGACCGCCATGACCCGCGATGAAAAACCCGACAGTGATCCAAGCGATATTCTCAATCTCGACCCGCTCCATATCACCTCGCTGATACGCCCCGTCCAGACCCCGGGCGCTGATGGCGGCATCAACTACAACATCATCCACTCCAACGAAGAGGGCCTGCTGGTCCAGCTTCTGCACTACCTCAACATGCAGACCGGCGACTGGATCCAGGTGTTCTGGGGCGATGACGATACCCCCGTGGTCGCCGATACCGTCCTGCCCGAGCAGGTCGGAGCACACTTTCCGCTGTACGTGCCTACTAACCGTATTCCCGAAGGCGTCCATGACCTTTACGCCACGGTTACCCGCAGCGGTGGCGGCAATGGCGGCTCCACCCTGCCCCTCAGCGTTCTCGTGCGCACGGTGTTTCCCGGCGGGACCGATCCTGCGCCGGACGAGGATGGTCATCAGAATCTGCTGGCCCCTGAGCCCGAGCTGCCACCCAGCGGCATCATCGACGAGGAAGCGGCGAAGAACGGGGTCAAGGTCACCATCGCCGGCTACCCCAACATGCGCGAGTTCGACCGCATCACCCTGAGCTGGGGCGGCGAGTTGCTGGTCCACGAAGTGACCCAGGCTGAAGTGGATGCTGGCTCAGTGGACATTCTGGTCGGCGAGGCCACCATCCTTGCCGCTGGCGCTGACGAAAACCTGATCCTGGTCTATCGGGTGCGTGATGAAGTGCACAACATCTCCAGCGACTGGTCGATCCGTACCCTGGTCACCGTGGAAGTCGGCGAGGACCTGTTCGACGCGCCATGGATCGAAAACCCCGACCCTGACGCCGATCCCTATGAGGTGATCCATCTCGACGACCTGGGCGACAACGACCTGCTGATCGATGTGATGGTCTACAACAACGGCCTGCTGGTCGGCGACGTGATCACCCTGACCTGGACCGGCACCACTGCGCAGGGCCTGCCAGTCGTCTTCACGCCAGAGCCACAGACGGTCACCCGGCCCAACCAGGCGCTGCCTTTCATCATCCCCAATGGCGATGTGCGGGTGCTGGGTGGTGGACGCGGGATGGCCTCCTACACCGTCAGTCGCGACGGCGCTGCGGCAGGTCGGTCCAAGCGTGCCTTCGTCAGTTTCATCGGCGCCGAGCAGCGCTTGCCCAAACCGGAATTGCCCGATGCCGTGGCAGGCGTGCTCGATCCGACCCTGGCCTCAACGTCCCTGGTAGTACCCGGCGATGCTCTGGCGGGTGGCGATACCCTTCATGTGACCTGGCTCGGTACGCGGGCAGATGGCCGCCCGTTGCTGCGGGAATTCACACGCGGCATCAGCAGCGGTAATGCCGGCAAGCCGGTGACGCTCGCCATCGACGGCGAGACATTGCTCGCTCCCCTGGATGGCGGCAGCGTCACGGTCTACTACAAAGTGGTCAAGGGCGACACCGGCGTGGAGCTACCTTCCGAGCATGAGCGAGCACTGGTAGGCGAAGCCCGCGGCGAGCTGCCAGCACCTTCTACCCGTCCGCCTGCCGACAACGGTGTTCTCGATCCCGCAGAGATTGCCATCGAGCTGGAAATCGTTATCCCGCATTGGCCAGGCATGCAAGCCGAGCAGACCGTGCACCTGAGCTGGAAAGCCAGCAATGGCCAATACCACAACGACAGCCTGCCAATCAGCCCGGGCATGGTCGGCGACGACGTGGTGTTCTACATGGATCGCACCTTGATCGATACCTTTGTGGATATGGACGTGGAGCTGTCCTACCGAATCGAGAGCCCCGGCCAACCCGCGCTGGCATCAGACATAGCGCGGTTCCGCGTGGGTGCCAGGGAGGGCATCGGCGATGGCTCACTACGGGTCATGGGGGCACGCTGGGAGCAAAGCTATTGGCGATCAGCAGCCATGCCACGAATGATCAGCGCCCTCGACGAAGACACCTTGGCGCCAGCCCTCGCCCAGTGGCGCTACGAGGACGACTCGCAGTGGACCAGCGCTACCCACTGGTTCGACAGCAAACCCCATCAGAAGCTCTACGTACGCAGCGGCAGCGAAACCTGGGAGTGCCGGCCGCTCAATATCGTTGGTAATGGCACCCCCTCCAGTGAAACAGGATGGGGGTCCTTTGCGGCAATCCGCGACGAGACCGACGGCCCTCACGGTCCGGTAACCGACCTGGTGGTCTGGGGTCCTTGGTGGATCACTGAGGAAATTCCGGATCACGTGCACTTCATCAAGAACGTGGCCCAAGTCGCTAGCGCAGCCTACGGCTACGCAATCCTGATGCTTGACGGCAAGGCCACCAGTTGGGGGGGATCTGAATTGGGCCACACCCCGGAATTGGACAAGGGGGGAATAAAACAGATCAGCGGCAGTGAGAACGCTTTCGTCGCACAAAAAGACAATGGCGAGCTGTATGGCTGGGGATACCTGGAAATCGGCATGCCGATTCCGGATGAAATCACCCAGTACAACAACTACGTCGAAGTGCTTGGCTCGCGCGAAGCCTTCGCCGCGCGCCGTGCCAGTGGCCACATCGTAGCCTGGGGTAGTCCAAATCATGGTGGCCAGCTCCGGGACGGTCACGACGCCTACGACGATATCGTCCAGCTTGCCGGCAACTTCTATAGTTTTGCCGCACTGCGGGATGACCGCGGGGCGAGAAGCGTCATCGCCTGGGGAAATGAGAATCTTGGTGGCCTCATACCAAGCGCTATCGCGCGGCTCACCAACGTCAAGCGCATCTGCGCAAGCACCAGTGGCGCATTCTGCATCCAGTTGGAAACCGGCGAATTGAAAGCCTGGCCAGTCAACAATGCCTACGACTATGGCGGTAAGGTACCGACCAGTATCGGCGCCCTGACCAACGCGGTGGAGGTTGCCGCCACCGGCTACGCGTTCTGTGCCCGTTTGAGCACCGGCAAGGTGGTCGCCTGGGGGCACGACGAACGGGGTGGAAAGCTGCCACGCGCAGTGGCGGACAGAACGGACATTGTCCAGGTAATCGGCAATTTCCATGCGTTCGCCGCACTGTGCAGCGATGGCAGCGTAGTTGCTTGGGGAGAGGCGCAGTTCGGCGGCGACACCAGCAAGATTGCCGAACAGTTGCAGGATGTACGGGCGATCTACTCCAACATCTCGGCCTTTACCGCCCTGACCAAGGATGGCCGCGTGGTGACCTGGGGCCAGTACGATGGTGGCGGCAACAGCGATGAAGTCCAGCCGGAACTGGAAGGCAAGGTCACTGCCCAGCGCCGCCTTTCAAGCGACGAAGCGGCGCAAGTCAATGCCGTAGGGGTGACAGAACAGTCCCGCAACTGAGCCTCCGCTGGCAAGACCTCGACCGAGCGCTACCTTCGCGGTCGAGGCCTTGCCGGACTGACTTTTTCCACACTCGACAGCTCATTGAATTGCCTCGATTTGTCAGGAGCTGATCACGCCCACCTGTTATTTCTGTCAGTTGTGCCCCTGTTCCATTTGGCCTTTCAATTTCCTCAACGCTATCCGCGAGCAGCCTGGAAAGGCCAAGGAGACCGCCATGACCCGCGATGAAAAAACCGGCAGTGATCCAAGCGATATTCTCAATCTCGACCCGCTCCATATCACCTCGCTGATCCGCCCCGTTCAAACCCCGGGCGCTGATGGCGGCCTCAACTACAACATCATCCACTCCAACGAAGAGGGCCTGCTGGTCCAGCTTCTGCACTACCTCAACATGCAGGCCGGCGACTGGGTCCAGGTGTTCTGGGGCGCAGACGAGACTCCCGTGGCGACCGGGACCGTCCTGCCCGAGCAGGTCGGTGCGCACTTTCCGCTGTACGTGCCTGCTAACCGTATTCCCGAAGGCGTCCATGACCTCTACGCCACGGTTACCCGCACCGGTGGCGGCAATGGCGGCTCCACCCTGCCCCTCAGCATTCTTGTGCGCACGGTGTTTCCCGGCGGGACCGACCCTGCGCCGGACGAGGATGGTCATCAGAATCTGCTGGCTCCGCAGCCTGAATTGCCACCCAGCGGCATCATCGACGAGGAAGCGGCCAAGAACGGGGTCAAGGTCACCATCGCCGGCTACCCCAACATGCGCGAGTTCGACCGCATCACCCTGAGCTGGGGCGGCGAGTTGCTGGTCCACGAGGTGACCCAGGCCGAGGTGGATGCCGGTTCGCTGGACATCCTTGTAGGCGAGGCCACCATCCTCGCTGCCGGAGCCGATGAAAACCTGATCCTGGTCTACCGGGTCCGCGACGAAGTGCACAACATCTCCAGCGACTGGTCGATCCGCACCACCATCACGGTCGAAGTCGGCGAGGATCTGTTCGACGCGCCGATGATCGAGAACCCCGATCCGGCGGCCGATCCCTACGAGGTGATTCATCTCGACGACCTGGGTGATGACGACCTGCTGGTCAATGTCATGGTCTACAACAACGGTCTGCTGGTCGGCGATGTGATCAGCCTGACCTGGACTGGCACCACTGCGCAGGGGCTGCCGGTCACCTTCGTTCCCGAACCGCAAACGGTCACCCGGCCCAATCAGGTAATGCCCTTCATCATTCCCAACGGCGATGTGCGGGTGCTCGGCGGCGGACGCGGGGTGGCCTCGTATACCGTCACCCGCGACGGTGCTCCGGCAGGTCATTCCAAGCGCGCCTTCGCCAGTTTCATCGGTGCCGAGCAGAAGCTGCCCAAGCCGGTCGTGAAAGATGCTCAGAACGGTATGCTCGACCCCAGTCTGGAGCAAACCACGGTGACCATCACCGGCGATGTGCTGGAAGCCGGCGATATTGCCTACCTCACCTGGCTCGGCACCCGGGCCAACGGCAGCACCCTGTTGCATGAAGAGTCGCGCAATGTCAGCAGCGGAAGTGCCGGGCAGCCGATGGTATTCGACATCCCTCGCGAGGCCATCGCGCCACTTGAAGGTGGCGCCGTGGTTGTCTACTACCAGCTGTACAAACGCAGCATCGACATGAGACTGGAGTCCGATCGCGAGCACCTGAAGGTCGGCGAATCCCAAGGCGAACTGCCGGCACCCTCGACCGATCCAGCGCTGGTGGATGGCGTGCTCGATCCGGACAACCTGCCTACCGGGCTGAAGATCATCGTGCCGCACTGGCCCGGCATGAATGACCGGCAAACGGCACATCTAGCCTGGCGTGCCAGCGACGGTAGCAACCACGATGACTCCATGCCGATAAGCGCGCCAATGGTGGGCGAGGATGTGGTGTTCTACATGAGTCGCGAACAGGTCGAGGAATATCGCGATCAGGACATCCAGTTGTCCTACTGGGTCGAGACGCCCGGTGAAACGAGCCAACTGTCCGGGGTGCTTGAATTCAGCGTCGGCGAACGCGAGGGAATAGACGCCGGGCCACTGCGGATCATGGGCGCACGCGCCCTTCACCATTACTACAGCGGAAGGAACAAGCCGACCCGGCTCAGGGCCCTGCATGACACCACCCAGGCACCGCTACGCGTCGCCTGGCGCTACGAAGGTAGCGAGCAATGGCTCGTGGCAAGCGAATGGGTCGACGAAAAGCCCTGGCTTAAGCTCTATGTGCGCAGTGCCAGCGAAACCTGGGTATGTCATGCGCTCAATATCGTCGGCAACGGTCACAATCTCGCCATTGCCGCGTTCGTGGCCATGCGCGATGAAGTCATCGATGGCGACGAGTTGGTGGTCGATATGGTCGCCTGGGGGGACCCGTTCGCTGGTGGACAGCTGGATGACCCACAGATCGTCCTGGAGAACGTCGCGGCAATTTCCATGACCAATTCTGCTTTCGCCGCCCGCCTGCGCAACGGCGACGTGGCTTGCTGGGGTAACCCGAAATATGGTGGCGCGCCGGCCAGGCCCCAGGGCAAGTTCGAACAGGTTCACAATGGAGGCTCGGCGTTCATCGGCCGCAGACAGGACGGTACGCTGCTCGCGTGGGGCGACGGGCCGGTCGTTCCAGTGCCACCGCCTGTGCTGCAGCACAACGACTATGTCGAGCTGTGCTCTACCCATTACGCCTGCGCCGCCTTGCGCCAGAGCGGGCATATGGTGGCCTGGGGCGACCCGGAGCGCGGTGGAAAGCTGCTCCAGGGGCAGGAGCACCTCGACGATATCGTGCAGATCATCGGCAACTCGGGCAGTTTTATCGCGCTGCGTGACCTCGGCGACGGCAAGAGCGTGATTGGCTGGGGAGTCGCCGGCCAGGTGCCCGATCACATTGTCGCGCGTACCGATATCAGGCATCTCGCCGCAGCTGCCGCCACCTCCTTCTGCATTATTCTGGAAACCGGCGAGGTCAAGGCCTGGCCATCCAGCCAGAGCGGCGGCAACATACCCGAGGAGATTGCCCGCCTGACCAATGTCGTGGCCGTTGCCGCCACCGCGAGCGCCTATTGCGCTCAACTGGAAAACGGCAAGGTGGCCGCCTGGGGTGACGAGACGTATGGCGGGAGACTGAGTCCCGAGGCCGAGGACAGGTCAGACATTGTCCAGGTCGTCAGCAACCTTGGTGCATTCGCCGTGCTGTGCAGCGACGGAACTGTAGTCGCCTGGGGCCGGGACGACTGTGGCGGGGACACCTCTGCGGTCGCCGACCGGCTGACCGATGTGCGGGCGATCTATGCCACCAGCTGTGCCTTCGCCGCCTTGACCGCGGATGGCCGGGTAGTGACCTGGGGCGCACCGCAGGGTGGCGGCAACAGCAATGCCGTGCAGCCGGACCTGACCCGTCGCGTCACTACCGGGCACCTGCTGACCGCCGAAGAGGCCACTTCAGTGCTGCAAGGCCGTCTCGGCTGATTGGCCAAGTGACCTGCCACAAGGTCCGGATTCGCCTCACCCGGTGGATTCGAACCCTTGTGGCAGATCGCTGAAACCCTGTCTCATCCCGCCACGAAAATTCACCTTGGTCCGACTTTCTTGTAGGCAATTTCCCAAGCATACTCCCCGCCCCCGCCTGGTGGTTGCGTGTCGTGGAAACGCTGCCTAGTCTTCGCCGGTCGTCGCCAAATCGATGACCGGATTAGCAGTCCGAACACGTATTTACCCATCAGCAACCAGTCATGGCGGCTGTGCGTGTGGGCACCTTCGGGTGCGCCGGGTTCCTACGTGTCCGGTCTGCTAACCCATGCACAGTCGCCACCCATCGTTTAGCAGCGAGACGTGGCACCCCTTCCACCCACGTAGGTGTACCACCATGAAGAAACTCGTACCCGATCCACCACCCGTCCTTTCCATTCGTCCCGGCCTGACCCACGACGAAGCCATCCGCACGGCCACCGAGCATCTGGATACCGTGATATCGGCGCTGGATGCCCTGCCCGACCAGCGCAAGGCCCGCGACCAGAGCGTGCTCGAAGGCGCGCGGGTCAATGTGAGAATCGGCAAGGCCCTGCTGAAGATCGCCCAGGCGAAGTCGACGATCAGCGTGCCCATCACCTGACGGAAAAACATGCGTATTTGAATCCACTGGCGCTCGCTCCTGGGGAGACGGTCCTTCGCAGCTAAAGCAGCTCCCACAGGGTCCGCGCCGAACACAGAGACTGTGACTGGCCCAAAACCCTGTGGGAGTCGGCATTGCCGACGATGAGGCCATCCGCTTCGACATCGATCTTGCGGGTC